>DASRMN010000131.1:0-9928 GCA_035647935.1 Clostridia bacterium
CTTTTGGTGTTTTGCCGTACTCGTTGAAGTATCTTTCCCTCATAAATTGCGGTACCATTTCTAATCTGGGATCTAAGCCTACAACCGTAGGATTTTGTTTTTCAGTGATTTTATCTATCAGTCTGTCTATCATTTTTTGCCTCCACTTTTTAACTATTGTTCCGGGATACAGAGCCTTGTCCAAAGGCGACCAAAGGTCGCCCCTACAACTGTCTTTCAAAGGTCGTCCCTTACAACCGCTTTGTTCAAAAGCCGTCTCTACTGTATACAATTTCGCCGTCAACTATAGTATATTCAACTCTTCCTCTTACAAGTCTATTATGGAAAGGACTGTTTTTGCTCTTTGAAACAAAATCTTCTGAATCTATTCTATATTCGACGGAAGGGTTTATAATCGTTATATCCGCTATTTTTCCTACGCTTATGTCCCCTTTATCTATGCCTAATATTCTAGCCGGATTTGTTGTAAGTTTTTCTATCAATTCCATAGGCGTGAGCCAACCCCCATCTACTAACTCTGTAATGGCAATAGGTAGGGCAGTTTCCAAACCTACCACCCCAAACAGTGCCCTGACAAATCCCACATCTTTTTCATACTTTTGATGTGGGGCATGGTCCGTTGCTATCACATCTATAACTCCTTCCTTCAACCCTCTTTTTATGGCCTCAACATCCTCCTCACCCCTGAGTGGGGGATTCATTTTAAAGTTGGTATCTAAAGACAATACCTCCCTATCCGTCAGGGTAAAATGATGTGGACATGCTTCGCCTGTCACCTTTACTCCTATGCTTTTTCCGAATTTGAGAAGGTCCACCCCTAGGCTCGTACTGATATGACATATATGCAGGTCTGCATCGGTTCCTTTAGCAAGTACAATATCCCTGGCAATTATTACATCTTCCACTTCTGTTAATATTCCAGGTAATCCCAACTGTTTTGAAATTACGCCGCTATTCAGGACTCCACCCTGTAACAATGCTTCATCCTCGCAATGCACGAAAACGGGTATATTTAAGTTTCTTGCTTTTTCCATGCCCTTTCTCTTCAGGTTTGAATTTTGAACAGTTCTGCCATCATCACTTATGGCACAAATACCCGCACTTGCCATTCCTTCTATATCGGACAGTTCCTCACCCTGTAGACCTTTTGTTATGCTTCCGACCACCAGTACATTAATTATGGCCTTTTCCCGAGCACGGTTTTTTACAAATTGAACAACTTCCTTTGAGTCCATAGTCGGTTTTGTATTTGGCATACAACAAACAGTAGTAAAACCTCCCTTGGCTGCACTTTTACTGCCTGTTTCTATGGTTTCTTTATATTCAAATCCCGGTTCCCTGAAGTGTACATGTAAATCTATAAAACCCGGCGTTACCCATAAACCCCTCGCATCTATTATTCTATCCGCCTTATCGGATATTTCATCTTCAATTCCTTTTACCAATCCGTCGACTATGAGAATGTCCTTTATTTCGTCTAAATTTGTATTCGGATTTATTACCCTACCGTTCTTAATCAATATCTTCATATTTCTGAACCCTTTCCTGAATTTCAGAGCCAATATACTCAATTATGTAAAATTCTTATATATTCTATAATATGATAACACAAAATTTGAGTAAATGGGGTGATATTCATATTAAACGCCCTCATTTTTGAAAATGAGGGCGTTGCCTTATTAATCATTTTAAAAATTTCTTTTCAATCAGGTCGACTATTTCTCCTATTTTATCGAAATCAAACTGCGGTACTTTGTTTTCAAACAAGAGATCGGTTACAATACAAAACAGTTCCTCTTCCTTTGAATATAACTCTTTAGAAACTTCCTTCCTGACCACTTCCAATTTGGGTTTATTTTCCGCCTTATAGCCTTCTGTGATTATAATATCCACATTCTTTATATCCCTGACAATATCATCCAGTTTACGTTCTGTTTCCAGTTTTTCTATTTTAGCTATTTTGGCTTCGGAAGATATAATCACCACATCAGCCCCTGCTTGGGCATGTCTCCAAGTGTCCTTACCGGGCTGATCTATTTCAAAATCCCCTCTGTGATGGTGCTTTATAGTTGCTACCTTATATCCTCTTTTTTTAAGTTCTTCTATTATCTTGCATAAAATTGTGGTTTTACCCACGCCGGATTCGCTTCCTATAACAGAAAATACGGGTATCATTCGTATGCCTCCAAACAATCTAAAAGTTCTACTTCTATACTGTCCCCTATCCTATAAGGGCCTGTCCATGGCGGAATATAAAATAATGAATTTGTCTCCGACAAACTGGATAACACCCCTGAACTGTGTTTGTCCGGGAGTTCAGTGAAGAAACCTCCATCTTTATAGTAGGTTTTGGCCCTGACTATTCTGTTTTGTCCGCTTACCTTTGTAAATTCACTTTTCAAGGTGGATTTAACTTCAGTAAATTCATATTTTGTTTCGCCACTTAGCCTCAGTATAGTAGGTCTTACAAATTTTTCAAACGTAATATACGCAGCCGCAGGGTTTCCCGACAGACCGAACAACAATTTATCTTTGAATTTTGCAACAGCTATGGGGGATCCCGGTTTCATTTTTACTTTCCAAAACAAAATTTTTCCCCCGGTTTCTTCAAATGCTTCCTTTACCACGTCTGCATCCCCGACGGAAACCCCACCGGTAGTGATCACAATATCTCCCCACTCCAATGCTAAACTCAATTCCTCTTTTATAGATTGTGTATCATCGTCACATATATCAAATATTTTTACCTCTCCGCCTATTTTTTTCACCTGGGCCCCAATGGTATAGGAGTTGCTGTTTCTTATCTTACCTTCACAAGGAATTTCGTCTATGTTTACCAATTCATCTCCCGTTGATAGAATGGCAACCTTGGGTCTTTTATATACCTTCACTTTTGATTTCCCCAACGTAGCCAATATGCCTATATCGGCAGGGCTTATGGTTTTACCTTTCTTGAGTACTATGTCACCTATCGCAATGTCTTCCCCCGCTCTGACTATGTTGGAATTTGGCTTAAGACGGCTGAACACCTTAACATCCTTATCTGTAAAAACCGTGTCCTCATATCTGACTATTGTATCCGCACCTTCAGGGATTTTGGCTCCTGTCATAATCCTGATGGCCTGTCCCTTACCTATTGTCTTCTTGCTCACATAGCCCGCTTGAATGCTGTCTATGGTTTCAAGTGTAACAGGATTTTCTTCGTTTGCGTTTATAGTGTCTTCGGATCTGAGTGCATAACCGTCAAGGGGTGTTCTGTCAAAAGGCGGCATATTTATATCTGATTCTATATCCTCGGCCAATATATACTCTAGGCTATCCAAAATCGGCATATCCGTTATTTCAGGTTTTATATCTTCATTTAATAAAATCTCGCCTGCTCTTTTCATAGATATATTTGTCAACATTATCTTTCCTCCTAACGTTTTCCAAAATGACAATCCGGAAATCTACATACTTTACAACTTAGACACTGTCCGCCATAACCCATTTTCACAATGTCCCTACGGACAATTTTTTCCCCTGCAAAAATTTTGGGTAACACCAAATCAAATGATGTGGTTTTCGCATACATTACACATCCCGGCAAACCGAGTACCGGAACATCTTCCAAGTAGGAAACTAACAACATAGCGCCGGGTAAAGCAGGAGCACCATAGGTAATTATGTCTGCACCCGTTGCTTTTATGGCACCGGGGGTTCTATCGTCAGGGTCTATCGACATACCTCCCGTGACCAATATGAGTTCCGCCCCCATATTTTTGGATTTAATTATTTCGTCCTTTATTATCTTCGGCTCATCCGGTACTATAACCTTATAAATAACTTCCGAACCGAATTCCCTGACCTTCCTTTTTACTACAGGTCCGAATTTATCCTCTATTCTGCCCTTATAAACCTCCGAACCGGTAACTATTATGGCCGTTTTCATAGGCCTGAAAGATTTCAACTCGAATATAGGTCCTTCTTTTTTGAATATATCTTCCGCTTTATTTATTTTATCCTTATCCATAACTAACGGAATTATTCTGTAACTCCCTACTAAACTATCCTTTTCTACCACCCTGTCGTTATGAACCGTAACTAAAATCATGTCCCCTAAGTCATTCAATTTATCTAATAGGTCTACATTTATTTTAATAAGTCCTTTATGTTCAGGTTTTATGCTTATTTTTCCTTCACTGGGTAGAGTATGATAAATACCTTCCCCACAGATTAACTTCCCAATCGCCATGGCTGCTTCGTCTTCGTGTAATTTAGTTTCATCCATTTCAAAAATATATACATGCTCTTTTCCAATCCTGAGCAATCTCTCTATGTCGGATTCACGTATAATATGGCCCTTTTTGAAAGCCACCCCCTTAAATTGTCCGGGTATTATTTCCGTGATATCATGGCCCAACACCATACCTACAGCATCCTCTACTTTGACTGTTTTCATTTTTTCACCTCTGTTAATAAGTTTTTTGATGTTTTTTGATATACTATAAATTATAATTGCAAAACTGAATATTTTAAATAGATCGGTGTTAATTTATTATAAAACAAAATACTATCAAGATGCGGAAAGCCCCAAAAACCTGGATACCTTGAGATCACCATTGTTTTTAAATATTTCATCCGGGGTGCCTACTTGCCTTATCTGTCCGTCCAGAATAATTCCGACCAAGGTAGCAAGCGTATTCGCTTCATTAAAATCATGGGTAACATGCACTATTGTGCACTCATAGGTCCGATGAATCCTCTTTATTTCCCTGCATAAAAATTTCCTTGTATTCGGATCGAGGGCGCTCAACGGTTCATCCATTAACAAAATTCTTGGTTTAAGGGCCAATGCCCTAGCCAAAGATACCCTTTGTTGTTCTCCCCCGCTTAATGTTCCGGGGGATCTGCCCAAAAGATGTGTAATATTAAACAACTCCGTTAATTCCATCACTATGTCCTTTATCTCCTTTGTCGGGATTTTCCTGAGTTTAAGTCCAAAGGAAATATTATTATATACATTAAGATGGGGAAAAAGTGCATAATCTTGGTAAACAAAGCCCACGCCTCTTCTTTCGGGAGGTACCCTCTCAACATTTTCACTGTTAATTAAAATATTACCCTCGTCGGGTTTATATAGACCGGCGATGAGCTCCAAAATAACAGTTTTCCCTGCACCTGTCGGTCCAAGGATTGAAAAATATTCACCCGATGGGATATCTAAATTTACACTTTTTAAAGAGAAATCTCCTAAAGATATCGACACATTTTCTAACGAAATCACGGCATCCTACACCTCCATTAATTTACGCGGGAACCACCGATAAAGTCCCCGCCAAACTTATTAAATATAAATAAAGATACAACAGAAATAATGATTAAAATATTAGCCACCGCCATCGCAGCATCTATATCCCCTGTAGACATATTTAAAAAAAGGGAAATAGGTAAAGTTTCCGTACGAAGCCTAGTTGCGCCCGCCAACATCAAGACAGCTCCAAATGCCCCCAAGGCACGTGCCCAGGTAATCACGGTTCCCGCAATAATACCGTTTTTAGACAAGGGCAAGGTAACCTTGAAAAAAGCCTGCATCGGTGTACAGCCCAGTGTCCTGGCAATAGAATCCAAACGAGGATTAATTGATAATATGGTGGATTTTAAAACCCTGATTGTAAAGGAAAGATTGGTAAAAATTTGGGATATAATTATTCCTTTAACCGTGAATACAAACCCAAGCCCTACATTTTCCAACCAGGCGCCAAAACCCGTGGTTCCAAAAACCAAGAGCAAACAAACTCCGGAAACTATTGGCGGCAATGCCAACGGTAAATCAAGAATTGTACTGATTAGCTGCTTTGCCCATATGTCTGTCCTAGCCAATACATAGGCTATAGGCATGGCTATAACAATACAAAAAACGGTGGAAATGACCGAGGTATAAAGGCTTAATTTAATGGAAAACTGAATTTCCTTTGTCAATAGAGCCCTCCCAATGTTGGGCAAACCTTTTAAAACCACAGTCATTAAAATCGTAAAAATACAAAACGTAATTATATAAGTAAAACTGACCATAAACAAATTAAACTTGTCTTTCCACCATCCGGTTTTTGCCATTATTCGCCCCCCACGATCGGCCTGAATCCCCATTTCTCCCATATTTTAATTCCTTCCGAAGAAGACACAAAATCCATAAATTGTGCCGCCAATTCGGGATTCTCAGAACATTTAAGTGTCGTAACCGGTACTTCCTTGATGTGTTCATCAAAGTCAGAGGTTTCTACTATCTCTATTTTTTCGTTGCCTACCAGATTATCCTCCCATATTATGGCCGCATCTACCTGTTTCATTTCTAAGTAAACAAACATTTCGTTAACAGTTGCCGCACGGGTAACAACATTCGGCTCGACCTGATCATAAATGCCTTTCTTGGTTAATATTTTTTTGGCCAACTTGCCAAGCGGGTTTGTCTCCAAATCGCCTAAGACAATTTTTGTTCCGGGCTTTTTAAGGTCATCAAGAGATTTGATACCAGCCGGATTGCCTTGTGGTACAGCCAATACAGGAACATGATATACCAGCGGTTTTTCCGCATCAACCTTGTCATGTTCTCGCAGTGCCTTTACGTCCTCGGCATCGCCCGGTAAAAGTACATCCCCTTTATTAACCGTCAGAATCTGGTTCATTAATTGGGCACAATTACCGTATGTAAACTGTGCTTCGACTCCGGTTTTATCCTTAAATATCTTGCCCAGTTCTTCAACAGGCTTGCGCAATCCCGCCCCGGAATAGACAATAATATTTTTTGCCCCAACCTCCGCCGGTGAACCCTGTTCAGGTGGATCTGTAGATAGATCTGAGACAGGTGTCGGTTTTTTACCACATCCTGTCATTAATAAAAAACCTGTGAGCAAAACCAAAGACAGAAAAATGACTAGAAATTTTTTCATAATATTTATTCTCCCCTTTTTAATTTCTATTTTTATCACAAATATGTCTCTTTCCGGAGAATAATAAAAGCAACTTGGTGAGAAGCACCAAGTTGCTGAATTGCAAGCTTGTATTGCTGATTTTAAGTAATCAACAGTTTTCTCCTTCTCACAATGGAAGGCCACATCGTTTCCAACATAACCCTAGCGACCAACCCCCATAGGCTAACCCCTTAGGAAGATTGGTTCGGAGCTCTATAAATGTGATAAAATTCATCAACAATTATTGTCAAAAAACCTTTCTACAGCATTCTTTATACCTTTTGTCCATGTCCTTGTAGCATGTTTCTTAACTATATATAATTATACATTATTTATGTTATCTGTCAATGATTTTTGGCTAATAGTGATATTATGAATTGTCATACAGCAGGGATATAATTCTACCCAGCTCTACAGCCGAGATTTGTCCGGGCGCGGAAATCTTTCCGGCAGAGGCAAAAGTCAGGTCGGAACCGAACAACCCGCCCGCTAATCTACTGATAATACCCTGCTTCCCCATGGATATAGTGGATATCGGTCTGTCCTTATATCTTTCTTTTATTATAAGTGTTGCATCCAGCAAAGTTATTACATCTTTCGCACATGTCGGCATTACTGCTATTTTAAGAATATCTCCGCCTAGTTCAGCCGCCCTGTGCAGTCTTGATATAATTTCTTCTTTTGGGGGTGTTTTATCAAAATCATGGTTGGAAATAATAACAGCTACATTGTTTTTATGTGCAATATCAACCAATGTTCTTATTTCCGTTTCATCATTAAACAGCTCTATATCCACAATACTGGCGAGTTTTGTTTGTATTATCGACCTATTTAATTCAAGATAAAACCTTGTATCAACTTGCCTATTTCCACCTTCCTCAGCACTGCGAAACGTAAATATAACGGGTTTTTCCATTAAGATATATCTGATTGCCTCAAGCACCATTTTAGCCCTGTCTATACATTCCACGTCCTTATAAAAATCTGCCCGCCATTCCGCAATGTCAAAGTCTATAGTATTTAGGAAACGAGCTTCTTCCAAAATTTCTTCTATTGTTTCACCCACCATAGGCACACAAATTTTAGGCAAGCCTTCACCGATTTTAACACCTTTAATTGTAACTGTTTTTTTCATATGTAACATCCCCTACTTAAAAATATTTAGCAGTACAACTAAAACTCAGCCGTTTTCGGGGTCCTTGGAAATGAAATAACATCCCTGATATTGCTCATCCCCGTTAAATACATGATGGCTCTCTCAAAACCCAGGCCAAAGCCGGAATGCCTTGTACCGCCATATTTCCTAAGCTCCAGATACCACCAATATTCTTTTTTATCCAGACCCATTGCATCCATTTTCTCTTCTAATACCTCTAGCCTGTCTTCCCTTTGGCTGCCCCCCATGATTTCCCCGATGCCCGGTACCAGCAGATCCATGGCAGCCACAGTCTTGCCGTCCTCGTTCAGCTTCATATAAAATGCCTTGATTTCCTTTGGATAATTTACTACAAATGTGGGCTTTTTGAATACCTCTTCCGTTATATATCTTTCGTGCTCTGTCTGAAGATCATGACCCCATTCAACGGGATATTCAAATTTTTTCCCTGATTTTTTCAGTAATTCAATAGCTTCGGTATATGTAATCCCAGCAAAATCTGAATCCATCACATTATTTAAACGGTCTATTAAACCTTTGTCTATAAATCTGTTGAAGAATTCCATTTCTTCCGGGGCGTTTTCCATTACATACTTAATGATGTGTTTTAACATGTCCTCCGCCAATTCCATATTATCGTTCAGGTCCGCGAAAGCCATCTCCGGTTCTATCATCCAAAATTCCGATGCATGCCTGGCAGTATTGGAATTTTCCGATCTAAAGGTAGGCCCGAATGTATATATATTTCTGAATGCCAATGCATAGGCTTCACCCTGCAACTGCCCGCTGACCGTCAAATGTGCCTCTTTTCCAAAAAAGTCTTTGGTATAATCAACATCCCCATTATCATTTAGCGGGATATCTTTAAAGTCAAAGGTTGTAACCCTAAACATCTCCCCTGCGCCTTCCGCATCACTTCCTGTAATAATCGGGGTATGAACATATATAAAGTTCCTCTCCCGAAAAAACTTATGGATTGCATAGGCCGCCAATGAACGCACCCTGAAGACTGCGGAAAAAGTATTACTTCTGGGTCTTAGGTGGGCAATCTCTCTTAAAAATTCAAAGGAATGTCTCTTTTTTTGGAGGGGATAATCATTATGGGAAGTACCCTCTATTTCGATTTTAGTGGCCTTGATTTCAAATGGTTGTTTAGCATCGGGTGTCAGCACTAATTTTCCTTCTACCCTGATTGCTGTACTGATAGAAAGTTTTGATATTTCAGCGAAATTTTCTAGTTCTTTTTCGAACACGACTTGCAAATTCCTAAAAAAGCTGCCGTCATTTACCTCAATAAATCCAAATGCTTTGGATGCTCTTAATGTTCTGATCCAACCTTCTATTTCTATTGTCTGTTCCGCATATTTTTCCGTACTGCGATAAATGTCTTTAATAAACACAGATTTCATAGATTGTTATCCTCCCGTTGTATAATCCTAAAACAAATAAAAACCTCATCCCCTGACAGAGACGAAGGCCATGTCCTTTTGATATTTCTAAACATATTATAACCACAGGGATATATGATGTCAAAATCTTTTCCATTGTTAAATGTAATAGACAGATACAATTTTGAATAAGGTATATTGTGCAATCTATCATTCTGTTAAGGGGGATATATATGTTGGATGAAAATTATGTTCTGAAGGACAAAAATTATTTAGCCTTAGTATTGTTTATCCTTATTATGGCCTTTTTTCAAAGTTGGCATTTCATTAGTTTGACCAACCAAAATCAAGAGTTAATAGATTTGAATAAAGAAATTCTTTTAAGTTACAAGGATTTAATAGATAATCATATAAAATATAGCGAAGATATTTGC
>DASRMN010000132.1:0-2835 GCA_035647935.1 Clostridia bacterium
ACAATATATTGCTTTCGATTACAGAAGGAAAACAATCGGTTGGGGAACCACCCATTGGGACGGTGCTTTATCAAGGGATTCCCAAGGGAAATAAAATGGATTTAATTATACAAAAAACTGTAGAATTAGGAATAACCGAAATTATACCGGTTGAAATGGAAAGAACTGTTGTACAATTCGGTGGCAAAAGAGATAAACAAAATAAAGCACAACGTTGGCAGAAAATCGCTTTGGAAGCATCGAAACAGTGCAAAAGAGGAATAATCCCTGTTGTTTATTCACCGATTAGTTTTGATGAAGCGTTGGAGCACAGTAAAAAAAATCAATTGAATATAATGCCATACGAGAATGAAGAAAAAAAGAGATTCAGAACTGTTGTTGAATCGTTGGATAGGAGCAATGTAAATAAAATTGGAATTTGGATCGGGCCCGAAGGTGGGCTGGACGAAAAGGAGGTAACAACAGCTACGGAAAATGGAGTTTATATTATTACGCTGGGTCCCAGAATACTGAGAACGGAAACCGCCGGGTTTGCTGCGTTGAGCCTAGTAATGTATGAATTGGGGGATTTATAAGATGTATATAGTATGAACTTATTTGTCGTATTATTAATAAAACATACTACTATTAGGGGGTATATTTCATGTTCAAACCTCATAACTATGCATATCAAATAGAAGTAACGTTACATTCTGTATTCAAAAATGAAAAACATGGCATAGGCGGTATAGCAGACGCAAATTTCATTGAGAAAAATCCTTTTATTGCTATTGCCTTGATACTGGGCAACTTTTACAATAAGGTACATGCCAGTTTTAAAGAAAAAATAGATGGATTTTTTGCAAAATATCATACAGAAATGGGCAAAAGTATATCTGAAATTGGGGAAGAAACGATTAAAAGTATAGTAAGGGATTTTACTGATATTGTATCTACGATCTAAAGACTCTTAGGAGGAGAAGGGATTTATCATAAATGGAGCAAGAAAAAAACACAACAGAAAATGACAGGAAAGATACCAACAAAACTGTATCTATATTTACTTTGGGATGTAAGGTCAATCAATATGAAACTCAGGCCATGAGGGAGCTTTTTGAAAAAAAAGGTTACAACGTTAAGCTCAACAATGAAATTGCGGATATTTATATTATTAATACATGTACCGTGACTAATGCCGGAGAAAAAAAGTCCAGACAGTTTATACGAAGAGCTAAAAGAAACAACCCGAATGCAATTATAGCAGTGATGGGTTGCTATGCTCAGACGTCCCCTCGGAAAGTTTTATCTATCGAGGGTGTTAATATTATTATAGGGACAGATAATAGAAACAAAATAGCGGACATTATCGAAAGGTGCGAACCCGACGAAAAAATTAATTTGGTAAATGATATTATGAAAGTTAGGGAATTCGAGGAAATGTCCGTTAAAAATATAAAGGGCAAAACCAGAGCATTTTTAAAAATACAGGAGGGCTGTAATCAATATTGTTCATATTGTATAATTCCGTATGCAAGGGGACCCGTTAGAAGTCGTGGTAAGGCGGAAATTATAAATGAAATAAAAAATTTGGTCAACAAAGGTTTTAAAGAAATGGTATTAACGGGTATCCATGTTGCTTCCTATGGCAAGGATTTAGATTCTAAGGAAACACTCATAGATGTGCTCAGGGAAGTGAACGATATAGATGGCTTAGAAAGAATAAGACTGAGTTCCCTGGAACCTACACTGTTTACAAATGAATTCCTACAGGGGCTTTCACAACTTGACAAAATATGTAGGCATTTTCATCTTTCATTGCAAAGCGGATGCAATGCTACGCTGAGAAGAATGAACAGAAGATACACGGTAGAACAATATAGGGATATTGTTAACAGAATTAGAGAGACCTATCCTGAAATAGCTTTAACCACAGACGTCATAGTCGGGTTCCCCGGAGAAACCGAAAAGGAATTTAACACCACATATGGCTTTGTAAAAGAAATAGGTTTCAGCGAAATTCATGTGTTTAGATATTCTCCAAGGAAGGGGACACCGGCGGCAAGATACAAAAATCAAATTGACGGCACAACAAAGCGCCATCGCAGTGAAAAATTGATTGAGTTGGGGGAGCAGTTAAGAAAAAGTTATTATACCTTATTTATAGGAAGGAACAAAGAAGTTTTGTTTGAGACATTGTCGAGAAGGGTTCCGGGCTATATAGAGGGACATACCGGTAATTATCTGAGGGTTTTAGCTCCCGCAGACGACATTAAAGAGGGTGAATTAGCCCTAATCAACCTCAGGGAGTTGAAACAGGATTATATTTTAGCAGAAAAGATACCTCAATAAAAAAGGAATTTATGTTTTTATGTTGAATAAATATATTAGGTAAAGGGTATATAGACTAATAGTAAGGAGGTGTAAATTTTGTCGGATTGTGTTTTTTGCAATATAGTAGGGGGAAAAATCCCAACCGCTTTGGTTTATGAAAGTGAACATGTGATAGCTTTCAAGGATATTAACCCACAGGCACCTGTACACCTGCTTATTGTGCCTAGAAAGCATATTCCAACTACCATGGACATAACGGAAGAGGATATGAAAGGTATAATTCCGGAAATTTTCGTGGCTGTAAAGCATTTAGCTGAACAGTTTGATTTGGAACAAGACGGTTTTAGGGTTGTAAACAATTGCGGTGAAAATGGTGGACAAACGGTGGATCATTTACACTTTCATCTTTTAGGTGACAGGCAACTTACATGGCCTCCAGGTTAAAGGTTATTGTTGCATTAGTGGAAATTTTAATGTATAATAATTAGGCATTGTTAAATCCCACTTGCAATATAGCTAATATGT
>DASRMN010000133.1:0-3842 GCA_035647935.1 Clostridia bacterium
TACTTACATAGATATTGATTTTTCATCCAAAAAACCAGTCTTAATTGTTTTTCCGATAAAATGGGTTTTTCATCTATAACAGCCAATACGTTTTTTAATTTCATATTTTTACTTGATGGCTTATCCGTATTATTAAGCACATATGCTTCAAGCCTTCGGTTTCCTCTGCCAAAAGGAACAATTATCCGCATTCCCAAAGCTATTTTATTGCATAGATGAGGGGGGACTTTATAATCAAACAACTTATCTGTTTGATAACTGCTATTGTTTACTACAACCTGTGCTATCTTGTCTCCCAACCCTTCACCCCCAATGGCCCAACCTGTACTAAACCCTATGTTCCGTTATCTGTTTAACCTTGTCCAAAATAAGATGCGCAATGTCCATTTTGTCCGTTTTTTCTATCTTTTCTATTTTATTGTTTCTGTCTATTATTGTAACAATGTTTGTATCAGTCCCAAAACCGGCGCCTTCTTCAGTAATGTCATTTGCCACAATAAAATCCAGATTTTTTTTCAAAATCTTATCTTTTGCATTTTTAATAATATTATCACTTTCCGCCGCAAAACCAACCAATATCCTGTCTTCTTTTAATTTTCCGAGTTCACCTAAAATATCAGGATTTCTTACCAAGGTTAAATTTAGATTGTCCCCACTTTTCTTTATTTTTCGCACCGATATAATTTCCGGTCTATAATCCGCAACGGCGGCAGATTTAATAATAACATTTTGTTCTTTAAAATTATTCATCACCGTATCGTACATCTCCAAAGCGGTGTTTATCTTAACCAGCTTAACTCCCATGGGCGGAAGAAGATTTGTAGGCCCGCTTATAAGAGTTACCTCTGCACCCCTTGCAAATGCAGCACCTGCAATAGAGTATCCCATTTTGCCCGTTGAATGATTGCTGATAAAACGAACCGGATCAATGGATTCCCTAGTTGGTCCGGCCGTTACTAAAATTTTAATACCTTCGAGATCCCTGTTCGGTTTAACTGTATCTATCACAAATTCCAGAATTCTATCCACATCAGCTAATTTACCCGTTCCGACGTCTCCGCATGCTAAACGTCCGGAGACAGGCTCTATAAATTTATATCCTAAAGAAATTAATTTTTTTATATTCTGCTGTACTATTCTGTTTTCATACATTTTTGTGTTCATAGCAGGCGCAAAAACAACCTTTGCCGTGGAGGCCATAATTGTGGTAGAGAGCATATCATCTGCAATACCGTTAGCAACCTTACCAATAATATTAGCAGTTGCGGGCGCTATAAGCAAAACATGAGCTTTTTGCGCTAACGATATATGCTCAATATTCCAATACCTCGGTGTTTCAAATGTATCTGTAATCACCGCATTTTGGCTCAAAGCTTGGAATGTATTAGGTCCCACCATTTTAGTTGCAGATTTAGTCATAATAACATCTACATTTGCATTAACTTTTTTTAACCCGCTGACAATATCACATGCCTTGTATATTGCAATTCCCCCTGTTACGCCAAGCAGGACATTTATACCTTTTAACAAACTATCACCTTCCTACCTCGATTCTTCCTCCCTCTTATAAGATATATTTCCTTCAAATATTTCTTGGGTGGCAATTGAAACCGGTTTTTTAAAACAAGACCCTGTTTCTAATTTGCCTTCATTTATTATCTGTCTCGCCCTTTTTGCCGCAACTACAACTAAGGTATATCTGCTGTCTACCCTTTCTAACAATTCATTAATTGACGGATATAGCATCTTATCATCCCCTGTTAAAATCTTAATAATATTTCCTTATAGTTTCTTAGAACTTTACGTTTTTCTGCTCTCATAATGGCTTCTATGTCCTGTACAGCTTCGGACACATTATCATTAATGATAACATAATCATATTTCATTACCTGTTTGATTTCAGAAATGGCGGCATCATAGCGTTTTTCAATATCAGTCAGGTTCTCTGTTCCCCTGCTTACTATTCTATTTTTTAATTCCTTCAACGAAGGAGGCAGGATAAAAACAAACACCGCATCCCTAAATTTTTTCTTGATTTGCAAAGCCCCGACAATATCTATTTCCAATAAAACATCATTACCATTTTGCAAATTGTCTATAACATATTGTTCAGGTGTACCATAATAGTTATCATATACGATTGCATATTCCAAAAATTTATGTTCATACATCATGTGTTGAAATTTATCTTCGGAAATAAAATAATAATTGATACCATTTTTTTCCCCAACCCTCGGTTTTCGGGTAGTGGCCGATATAGAAATCTTCATTCGGGGATTGTTCTCGAGTAGTTTTTTGCAAATCGTTCCTTTCCCCGCCCCGGATGGTCCTGATACAACAATTAGCAAACCTTTACTGACCATGTCTTTCTCCTTTTCCTGTTTTATGTTGTTGTCCTATACAGCACTTTCCGTTTCTTTCGGATTGTCTTTAGATTCCAACCTATATGCTACGGTTTCGGGTTGAACGGCGGATAGAATAATATGATCGCTATCAGTTACAATCACCGCTCTTGTTCTCCTGCCATAGGTAGCATCTATTAGCATAGATCTATCCCTTGCTTCCTGAATGACCCTTTTTATAGGAGCCGATTCCGGACTTACAATAGCCACAATTCTGCCCGCAGACACTATATTACCAAAACCTATGTTGATTAATTTTATATCCATTGGCACCACCCCTTTATTCAATATTTTGGACCTGTTCCCTCATCTTTTCAAGTTCACTTTTTATTTCAATAACCGAATTAGCTATAGCCAAGTCGTTCGCCTTGGAGCCGATTGTATTGATTTCCCTGTTCATCTCTTGAAGGAGAAAATCCAATTTCCTTCCGACAGCATCATCTTCCCCCAAAATTTTGGTGAATTGTCCTATATGGCTATATAGTCTCACTATTTCTTCCGTTATGTTGCTTTTATCGGCAAACAATGCCACCTCCATCGCTATGCGGGGATCGTCTAGGTCAAACTGCCCATCCAACAATTCACCAATTCTGTCTGCTAATTTTTGCCTATATTCTTGTATAGCTATAGGACTTCTGGCTTCTATTAGTGTAAGCAAATCGTTAATCTTATCTAAACGTTTCAACATATCCGTTTTTAATTTGTTCCCCTCTTCTTTTCTCATCGCCACCAATTCGGTCAGGGCACCTTCGAGAGCAACCTCCAAACACTTCCAGGTTTCCTTTTCATTTTCCTCTTTTTTCTCTGTTTTTATTACATCCGGAAAACCGGCTATGAGAGATGTAGTGATGTCACTTTGTATTAGCAAGTCCCCCCCCATTTTTAACAATGAACCTAAATACTCCCTAGCCAAAGGCATGTCTATTGCCACCTTAACATCTCCATCATTAGTATTTTCATAATTAATGTAAACCTCTATGCGTCCCCTTTGTAGGTGTGATTTTATGAGACTCCTTATATCTTCCTCCAAGTAGGTAAACATTTTGGGTAACCTTATGTTAATATCCATATATCTATGATTAACAGATTTTAGTTCTACCTGAAAATGTTTATCTCCAACCTGGGAATCGCCCTTGCCAAAGCCGGTCATACTTTTTATCATAGCCCTTCCCCCCATTTATGTTTCCTTTTATTATTCTATATTCACATACCCATAATTACAAGTGGTTTTCATATTTCCGGCTGATATAATTCAATCTGAAATTCATAAATTTGCTAATATCTGATTAACAAATTTATTACGCAGTCTGACAATTCATAGACAGTTTCTAATTCTGAATTATCGGGAGCCGTATAAAATTTCAAAAGCAAACTGCCTGATGATAGATTAAATACTTTTAAATATGGCAAGGCTCACATATTTTATATGTCCATATATAT
>DASRMN010000134.1:0-2254 GCA_035647935.1 Clostridia bacterium
TTATAGAAGTGAAATTAATAGGGAAAAAATATAAGATAGATCACATAGAAAATGCATTTTAATTGTTTATATAGAACAAAGGTTTGCATAAAGTTAGAAAAATTGCAGGAAAAAAATTTTATATATAGAATCAGTTTATATACCGGAGAAATTATACAATCTAATCAGTCAGGTCAGTTATGCTGATTAATTTTTTATGTTCAGTGAAAAAAACCGGACGGTTATAAGCAAATGAATTAGTTATAACCGATGAATGGGAAGTGGACTTATGTTATCGAAGGTGAAAACCTGCTGTTTAACAGGATTAATAGTTACAGTAATAGATGTGGAGGTAGATATATCCAATGGACTGCCAAATATAAATGTTGTAGGATTACCTGATATGGCCATAAAGGAATCCAAGGACAGAGTAAGAGCTGCCATAAAAAACAGCGGATTGGATTTTCCCCTTAAGCGGATTACAATTAACTTATCACCGGCACATACCAGAAAAGAAGGCAGCCACTTCGATTTGCCCATCGCTTTGGGGATTTTAGGTGCATCTATGCAAATTCCCTTGGAAGAATTAAATGACACATTGATACTCGGAGAATTATCCCTAGACGGCAAAACCAACAAAATCAATGGTGTCCTTCCAATGTTGCTGGGGATGTATAATAAGGGTATAAAGAAGGTAGTAGTACCGTATGAAAATTTAGAAGAGGCAGAGGTTGTGGACGGTATGGAAGTAATACCCGTGCATACCCTGAATGATATAGTACTTCATCTTATAGGTAAGAAAAGGTTGAGTACACATACAGAGCCTTTTAAATATGATTGCGAAGAAGAAACTGATTCAGAAGATTTTGAGGACTTACACGGCCAAGAAAATTTAAAAAGGGCCCTAGAGATTGCAGCATCGGGAAGTCATAATCTGTTGACCATAGGGCCACCGGGATCGGGTAAGACCATGGCTGCTAGGAGGCTACCCTCAATACTTCCAAAATTAACATTTCAGGAAGCTTTGGAAATTACAAAAGTATATAGTATAGCGGGATTACTTGATGCCCACGAAGGGTTGGTTCATAGCAGGCCGTTTCGTTCCCCGCATCATACCAGTTCAACGGTTGCTATAACCGGAGGAGGGAGAATCCCTAAACCCGGAGAGGTATCCTTGAGTCATTATGGTGTACTGTTCCTCGATGAGCTCCCGGAATTCAGCAAAACCTCTCTGGAAGTACTGAGACAACCTCTGGAAGACAAAGTGATACATATATCGAGGGTAAACGGTTCATATACCTATCCCGCGGACTTTATGTTGTTGGCCGCAATGAATCCCTGTCCATGTGGATACTATGGGACCGATAGCGGACAGCAATGTATTTGTACCCCTCACCAAATAAATAGATATGTCAACAAAATCTCGGGTCCCTTGATGGACAGAATAGACATGATAGTTGAAACTTCCGCTGTAAAATATAGAGATCTGACTGATAATAAAGGATCCGAATCTTCAAGGGAGATAAGAAAACGCGTAGAAAAGGCTAGGGGGATTCAACTGGAAAGATATAAAAAAACAAAGTATCTGTCCAACTCTCAATTAAACGGGGCGGCCATAAATAAGTATTGCGCCTTGGAGCCCTCCGCACAACAATTGATGAATTCGGCTTTTCGTAAAATGAACATGAGTGCTAGGGGCTATAGTAAAATTTTAAAGGTGGCGAGGACAATAGCTGATTTGGACGGAAAAGATATTATTTTCGAAAATCATTTGGCTGAGGCCCTGCAGTATAGAAACCTAAGTGGATTAAACCCTTAAAAAACCACAAGAAAATCTTTGTTATTCTTGTGTTATGATCTATAATAGCATTGCACAAAAACAGTTAAATATTGAATTTTTTATCCAAGGTTTAACAGCAATATATTATTTTTAATAAAATAGTTTGGTAATTCGGGGGATATGACATGGTATTGAAGCAAAAAGATATTGTTATATGGTTAAGTCATATAGAAGGTGTCGGCAGTGGGGATATAAAGCATTTAATAAACTATTTTCATAATATAGAGGAAATTTGGTATGTGGGCAGGAAACATATTGTCAGTGCGCTGGGAGGTAGGGAGGAATTAGCCAGCAAGATTACGGAGAATAGGGATGAACAGTTTCTTGTTAAAATTTCTAGGAGCTTAAAGGATAATAACATACTTCCCTTAACAATTTATGATTCAGCCTATCCTTCCAAATTGAAAAATATATATGACCCCCCATATACAATAT
>DASRMN010000135.1:0-2959 GCA_035647935.1 Clostridia bacterium
CTCTAAGTGCATCACCTCCTTGTTATTTTTCCCTTGGCCATCTGCTGTAGAAATAAAGGCCGACGGTACCTCAAGTATGCGATTATCCCAAATGAGGGTTGCATTATAAAGCAGACAGCTCTGTTTTATCAAAAATAAGAAAAAAGCAGCACTAATGGCCCCAAAAGCGAAGGCAGTCTTCACCATAAATGTCGCACCGAACCACACCATCAAACAAACATTGATTATGAACAACAGGGCATAACTATTGCGCCGTCTGCGAATTGATTCCATCTACACCATACCTCCTCTATTATAAATTTTAATGAGGAATGATAAAGAAATCATCAACCTAAAGAATGAAATTACAAAAAGGCCTCTCATACTAAAGTATGAGAGGCTAATTAAATTCGATATTTATGCGGTTTTGTTTGCTATTCACTTACTTGACTTCTTAGCAAAATACTGATAAGTTCTGCACGACTTTTAACATCATATTTTGAAAAAATGTTCCTTGCATGGGTTTTTACAGTATTTTCACTGATAAATAATGCCTCGGCAATTTCACGATTGGATTTGCCGCAAAGAATCAGTTCCAACACCTCGTGTTCCCGGGCAGTTAACGGATCAAGGGTTTTAACCCGATGAAAGACATCAGGTTGCTGTGACTCACCCATGTTGTCATATGCAATAAGATATACATGGCTTTTCAGCAACAGAACAAGCTGACGATTGAGGGATGGCAATATAACAAGCGTGGCACACATAACTGTAAGAGCAATGACAGCCACCTCCGTACCGGGGCGTTCAATAGATGTTATTGCTATTCCCAATATATCCCCACAAAGAACGCCGAGTACATTTGCGAATAATCCGATACCGAATAACTTTGCCGGGTTATCTGTATAATCCAACATTTCCCCAAGTATACTCCACCAAAACAGATCGAAAATACCGCAAGCCCCAAGCATCAGTGTATCTACAACAAGATAATCGAAAATATTTCGTCTCAGCAGCATAAAACCGATAAATGCCCCTATAATCATTGTTATGCCCACATACAAAATTTCTGAACGCTTCACCTTTCCCGACAGGTTGCGCATAACAATAAGTGCCACAATATAAGGCACAGCCCAATACCAACTTACCAATTTTGTCAAGTGCCTAAAAGCAGGATTTATCACCTGATACATCAGACCGGAATTAATTGTGATGATAAAGATAAAAAGGCACAATAGCAGCAGCGGTTTTTTAATACTGTTAAGTGCATTGTTTTTCGATGTTTCGTTACCCTCATTTTCCAGCCCTGTTGGCAGTAACCAAATAAAAACCATGCCCAGCACAAGACAGAGCATAGAAAGGCCCAGCCCGATAAATGGCGACCGATTCATGGCAATCACATTAACCGCAATCATCAACAGATTGGAATAAATCAGAACATCCGCACAGGATTTGATGCGTTCATTTTTGGGCGTAAAGGCCCTAAGAAAATATCCCCATGCCGCTATGGTACAACCGCCGGCATATCCACTGATGACTAGGCTTCCGGCCCATAAGACGGAGGGGACCCCAAAAAATGGAATGGCAGTAATTAAGCATAGACCTATGCTGCCAAGCGCCATATTTTTAGCAGATGCATAAGACTTGATAAATAGACCACAAGTTAAAAGTCCTATAAAATGTGCGATAACCGAAGCCAGTATGTAACCGGGAACATTTATCCCATGCAAATCCAGAAGGCTATATAGCACCTGTCCCTCGAACAGGAAAGACAGGATATAGACAGAAAAAAACGAAAATCCGACAACAGAGAACCTGCGGGCATTTAGAAATGTCCATCTGTTGCTATGTATTATTTTAGGCATAAATGCCACCTCACCTTGACAAAATCGTACAAAAATGAATATGTCAGATGTATGGATATGGATGATGATTGGATATATTATTCCGGTATTTTTGGTTTATTTAAGATTCGAAAGGACGGTGCGGACGAGACCCAATTTTTAAATGGGCGGGCTCAGTCAATACAGGTTAAGGATAATTGGGTATATTTTGTTGATGATAGCAAAGATTACAACATCTTTCGTGCTAGAACCGATGGTACGGATTTGGAGTTGTTATACGAAGGTTTTGCTGCAGGGCTTATGTATGATAATAATTGGTTGTATTTTAGGAATGTTGATGATAATCACAGGATTTATCGTATGCGTACCGATGGTTCGGATGTGCATTCGGTAACATCGAATGGAACATTCCACTATACCGTTACAAAAGATTATCTATACTATCTTGATGATGAAATTAATGGAATGTACAAGATTAGGGGAGATGGAACCGGTCTCCAAAAACTGAGTGACTCCATATCTTATCCTGCGGCGGTAGATGGGGATTGGTTATATTACACAAAGGGTTGGCAGGGATACATAGGTAAAATAAATGTCAATAGCGGCGAAGGGACACAGATTGGCAAGGATACGGCCTCTAATCTTGTTGTTTCCGGGAAATGATTATATTATAGAAATGAAAATAAAGGGGACAAGATATATAGAATAAACATTGATGGCAGCGGTAGAAAAAAGATTAAATAGTCCGAAGGTAGCATGGGTGGCAAGGGGATGTTTTGTTTGCCAGCTAATTTCTAGCCTCGGAAAAACAACGGGAAGCAAAGGTGACAATTTGGGTATGTCCCTTTTGTCATTTTTTCATGACTTACCTCCGGAATAAGTTTTGTTAAATCAGAAAAAAACTACCTGAACAGCCGGTGCCGCACTGACCTTCACACGGGCGGTTTTTTGCGTGCCGGAAACAACAGTGGTGATATCAATATATTCTTCTATACTCATCGGTTCGGCACTTTTTTGTGATATTGAAAGTGATACTTCACCAAATCCTTTTAAAGAGATAACCTGTAAATCGGAACCACTCGCTCCTTTTTGTCTAAATTTTAATTGGGAATAATAAAAAAATCATCGGCCTAAAG
>DASRMN010000136.1:0-2484 GCA_035647935.1 Clostridia bacterium
GAAAAAATAGGATATGTTCTTAGGCCTGAATTCAACAACATAGATGGATGGAAGGATAAAACAGAATATGAAAAGGATAAGGAAAAATGGTTGCTGCCACATAAAACAGAATTGATTGATTTATTAAATAAATTTGAAGAAGATTTTTAATAAAGTCAAAAGGAGTTGATCAATTGTATGCAAATTAAAAACAAAAAATTAATACTAAACAAAACTGACTTAGATCATGTACTAGATATAGATATATTTGAAGGTGATAGAAACATTCCACCATCAGAATTATTTTTACAGGGGTTGGAAAAAGAAATAGAAATGAATGGATTAAAAGGCGAAATATTTAACAAGATTATTATAAAACATACATGGTAATAACAAAAAAGGGAGAGAGAAAATTATGCCATTCGGTTGAGGAAAAGAAATAGTATTGCCGGGAGGCAAGAAACAATCAGATGCAAGGGTTTTATACCCGGTAAACAAAGAAACATCGGATTACCATGCCGGGGTCCGGGAAGGCCGGCACCAGGAGCGCGGGAATTGGGTACAGGCTCTAAGTAACATGAAGGAAATCAACGAGGTTCTATTGGGCCGGATAATTGGAGAAGTTGCGAAATTGTATGAGGGGGAGTAATTAAAATGGCTAAATGCAATAAATGTCTGCGAGGTGCCCGGATAAGTGTAACAGGCGTAAACCCGACAAACACATTAAAAATGGACATGGGCGGGGCGGTCCTATATGTAATACCACGGGGCAATAAAATAGAGGTTATCCTGAACTCAGAGAATCTATTTGATGGTGATTTTGCATCTGCTACATGGAACGGAGAAAAATGGTTTTATGCCACGGGAAGACCAGAAAATACGAGATAGAAAAGGGAGGGCAACCATGGAAGATAAAGAGGAATATTTGACTGAATTGCAGAGGAAACAGCTGAAAATATTGAAACATTACGGATCTCACAAACAACTAAATCAACTTGTAGAAGAATGTGCAGAACTTATAATTGCTATACAAAAGCAAAAGAGATATGCTTCTTTCGGTATATCTGACAGTACAATAGAAGAAATGGCAGATGTTAAAAATCTAATTGAACAACTAGAATTGCATAAGTATTATGTAGCGGAAGGAGTAAAAACAGTAAAGGGAAGAAAGATTGACCGGCAGCTGGAGAGGATTAAAGGGGAGGATAAATAATGGGATTTGTAATCGGATTATTATGTGGGGGACTTCTTGGTGTGACATTCATGTGTATATTCGCGGTTGCCGGAGATGAATAAAAACGAATAAAAAAGAGGGGCGAGTAGGGGGGAAGGGACCAACCATGAAAGAATTACTCAAACAATATAAGGATTTGCAGAATGAGATAAAGACACTTAAGAAGAGGATTAAGCAAGTAGAAAAATTTCAAATGGAACATGACAAAGTGGTTGGATCTAACTCTTATTTCCCGTATCAGCCAATGACATTTGCTATAGAGGGCTACAATATCCAAGACATTGACAAGGCTAATGAATTGAAGGGAATACTAGAAAAAAGGAAAAAGAAGTGCGAATGTTTAGTGGTGGAGATAGAGAAATTTATATCTGATATACCCTATTCTAGAACCAGGAGGATATTTCAGTACAGATATATAAATGGATTAGAGTGGTTACCTATTTCGAGAAGAATTGGTGGCTATGATGAGAGTTTTGCAAGGAAGATACATGATAGGTATTTGGAGGGGTTAGAAGATAAATAGTTGTTTATTATGTAAATAGAAAGGAAAATAAAAATGAAAAAGAGATTAGTTGTGTTTATGTTTTTGTTAGTTATGATACTAACTTCTTGTACCAGGGCAAAAGACACAGTATCCTATAATATTAGCAGAGATGCAGATGAGTTCAGAATTATAAGGCGAGTAGTATTTTACAATTCGATTACCGATACCTACATGATGGAGATGGTGGGGAATATTGCTATAGACATAGGTAGAGATGGTGTTATTGAGGTAATAGCTAAAATCGGCCCGAATGAATATCAAAAACATTACTTGGGCTTGAGTGATAATGTAACTTATACAGTAGAACAAATAGGTACATCTGATGCATCTGAGTATAGATATAAAATGATATTCAAACCAGAAAGTATAATACCAATTGACTTGGAGTATAAAAGTGGAGAGGAAACAATGAATAGCATAGTGCAGTAACACATAAATAAAATTATTTTCATTTTGTCCGTTTTGTCCGATGTGGGCATGCTATTATGATAGTGTGATGAATTGTAGGTAACAACTAGCTTCATAAAAATTTTACCCCCTTTATCTTTTTTATCGGGAAACCTCGCTTGATCTGCTGCGGCGCAGTGACGGCGGGGTTTTAATTTGCTGAACTAAGTAGGTGGTGATATTGCAAAACAAAGCCCATAACGAAAAAAAGAAATGCGGTGCCAAAACACGGGCTGGGACACCATGTCAACAGCCGGCTGGGTGGGGAACTGATCATGTA
>DASRMN010000137.1:0-3187 GCA_035647935.1 Clostridia bacterium
TCTTCATACAGGTTAAGACATGAAAAGGTCCATGGAATTAAATTTGATATTGCGATCTATACAAATATCAAGGAGGGATATCCTAATTGCCATGGAACGATCGACAATTATATTAAATCCAAAAAGAAGTTATTTGATAACTTACGCACCGGAAGAATTGCCCTAGTTAATTATGACGACAAGTATGCTTTAGACATGTTAAAAGATAGCAATAGTATATTGGTTATTACTTACGGATTGGGTTCAAAATCTACAGTCAATGCTTCCAGTATTGATATAGGTTTCATAACATCTTTTAACTACTGTTTACAAAGGGGTATAACAACACTGTCCGGTATAGGAATAGAACCCTTTGAACACCCCATTGTATCAAATTTGTTGAGGAATCATGATATCTATAACGCATTATCAGCGATTACAGCCTGTCTATTGCTGGATATTCCAATTGGCGGTATCGTATCGGCTATCAAATGAAATCTATACTTAGAGACAATCAATAACTTTTTATTAAACAGAACATAATTCAGTCCTACTCTGAATAAACATGTTTATATATTAGTCTTAAGGTGTTATAAACATAAGAATAGAAGGGAGAGTGGGATAATATGGCATCGGACCATCTTATTAATACAAATGTTGTGACTATAGTAGGAAAGGTTGTAGGGGATAAAAAGTTTAGCCACGAAATTTATGGTGAGGGGTTCTATATATATAATATAGAAATACCGAGGTTGAGCGATGTGGTGGATAGGTTGCCCCTAACGGTATCGGATAGACTCCTGATTGAAGAGGGATTAAAAGATGGTGATACAGTAAAAGTGGAGGGGCAGTTAAGGTCTTATAATAAATTTATTGATAACAGTAACAGGCTGGTCTTAACAGTATTCGCTAAACATATCACATTTTCTGAGGATGGAAAAGAATTAAAAAATCCGAACAAAATTTTTTTAGAAGGTTATATTTGCAAACCTCCGGTTTATAGGGAAACCCCATTCGGTAGGGAGATCACAGACCTGCTGGTTGCAGTGAACAGGCTTTATAATAAATCAGATTATATCCCGACTATTGCTTGGGGGAGGAATGCCAGATTTTCCTCTAATTTAGATGTTGGGGACAAAATTCGTATATGGGGAAGAATTCAAAGCAGACAGTATCAAAAAAGGTATCCTGATGGGAATGTGGAAAATAAGGTAGCTTATGAGGTTTCAATTTCAAAAATGGAGAAAATCAAAAATTAAGGAAACAAAGATTATCTTGATGAAAGCAGCCATGCTGCTTTTTTTATTTATAATACTGAATAATAGTTAAAATAGTTCAAAATCTTTTCAAACACCGAAATAAATAATATAATTACTTTAAAGCAATATTATATGAGGAGGGGTTTCCGTGGGTCTGTCTATTGCTCTGACAATGGTTTTGTTTATTATTTTGATTTCCCTACAATATTCTCTTAATACAATTGTTGTTTTGTTAAGAGATATTAAGTTTCTGTTAATTCAACTAAAAGAGGACAAATTATAATGTGTACTATTAAGGGCTGGAAATAGGCCGGGATATTTGTTAAACAAACATTTGACATGGTTGCTTATTTGCAATACTATGTTAATATTACAATATACTTCTATTGAGGAGGAAGTCGGATGAGTATAGATAAAAAGGTATGGGAGATACTCTTTTCAGAAGAAGACATTTTTAACAAGGTCGGTGAGTTAGGCAAGCAAATTTCTAATGATTATAAGGGTAAGAATTTATATATAGTATCATTGCTCAGGGGTGGCTTTGTGTTTACAGCGGATCTGGTCAGAAAAATAGATATCCCTGTTAAAATAGATTTTGTTATAGCATCCAGCTACGGACATGAAACGCAAACTACCGGAACAGTAAAGATATCCAATGATATTGAGGGGGATCTGGCAGGTTACCATGTGTTGGTAGTCGATGATATTGCAGATTCGGGCTTAACAATGGAGCATGTGGTGGAACACCTAAAAACGAAAAACCCTTCCAGTATAAAAAGCTGTGTATTGTTAGATAAGCCGGAGCGCAGACAGTCAAATTTTGTTCCGGATTATACAGGTTTTGTTATTCCAAATAGATTTGTAGTCGGATACGGATTGAACTATGGTGACTATTATCGCAACATTCCATATGTGTTTGCCGTGACGGACAGGGACAGGTAAAGGAGCGCAGAAAATCATGTCGGTTCAAAAAAAATTGAGGGTATTGGACGCAAACATATTATATCTTATAGGCGCGGCACTGTTCTGGACAATAGGGGTCTATTTCCAGGTTAAAAATTTGCAGAGCGGACTGATAATTACCCAATATATAGTTATACTTTTACCTCCGATAATATATATTGCAGCAAAAAAACTGAGCATTAAGGAAGTTCTCAGATTAAACAAAATAAGTCTTAAACATGGTTTTTTAATAGCTTGTATCACCCTTTTAGTATATCCTGTGGCAATTTTCGGAAATGTGCTGTTAATGACCATTATAAGTTTTTTAGGGAATTTAAACATACCGCAGTTACCTATGGCTACGAGCAAAGATGAGTATTTGATGCTTATGTTTATAATTTCTATATCGGCAGGCATTTGTGAGGAAATATTTTTTAGGGGATTTATTTTATCGGGGTACGAGAAGATGGGAAAGAAAAAAGCCATCATTTTTTCAGCAGTTTTATTTGGGTTTTTTCATTTTAATATATATAATTTGTTTGGGCCCATAATATTAGGGCTGGTTTTTGGGTACTTGGTTTTGGAAACAAACTCAATTTTTGCCGGAATGATCGGTCATATGGTGAACAACGGTTTTGCGGTTACCCTCGGGTTTATATTAAATTTGGTTGTAGACTTTTTCTCGGGCGGGGAAATGATAGACAAAACTATGATAGATATACCAACTTCGTCCGCTATGCTGGCTAATACCGTATTGTTCGGAATTATTTCCATAATAACTTCATTAATTGCATATCAGCTTATTAAAATCATTAAAAGAGACCGAAAAGGCCTGAACCCGGAGATACATAACAGGTACGAGGAAGCGGATGTTAAGAAACTCGAATTTATACCGCTAATTTTTACGGGTATTTTGTTTATCATAGTTGCAGCAATTCAGATAAAGGAGATTATTTCTCTGGGTTGAGCATGTGGCTGAACAATTTCGGTGTCTAGAGGGTGTACAT
>DASRMN010000138.1:0-3801 GCA_035647935.1 Clostridia bacterium
TCCGTATATTATCGTCATTATATCACATTTTCCAAATTATTCATTTATATTGTGCTAAATATACTGTTTTGCATGTCTTATAATCATACTAAAAAATGCCCCTGAAAATTAATTCTCAGGAGCAAATAAGAACGTGAAAATGGAACAACAAAGTTGTTCCGGTTGTTATCTTTAAAAACCTTTTCTCGAATGTAAAAGCATTTACCACACTATGTATTTAACTGTCCTTTTCTGGCTTGGTATTTCAATCCGTGGATTTTTCCATTCCCCTTAGGATTCCCTAAATTCACAAACGGAAAAGCATACTTAGGTCAAACATTTTTTTGGCTTCTTCGGAAACATTGTTTTCAAAAAACCAAGTAAACAAGATTTAACCCCGTATGCCGCTTCACCACCTGAGGTTGTCCAATGGATGTTAAACTCATTTATATTATGCAGTGTTTTTATCCAATGCCCTCCTCTGTACGGCTTGAGCTCCCCTTATCTAGCAATTCTAGCAATGCCGACCAAGTGTTACAGTAGATATATAATGTTTTATTTCGCTAACAAACATCTCTGCATTTGTAATTTGATCCACCGCCTCTTGTCTTGACACAATATAAAAGTCATCATAATCGCTTTTATTTCTAACCATAAATGCTTGGCTGAGAATTACCGAATATTCCTTACTGAATTTATTTTCTTTCACATAATGTTGGTTGAAATATGAAATTATTCCGGAATGTTTTTTAGAATCAAATTTATTATAGGCCAATAAAGCCCTGAGACTATGAAATATAGCATAATATGATCTGTTTATAGATTCGGAATAATACTTGGATTCCAACAGGATCCTTGCAGCTTCTATATTTTTATCTGCTTTACTTAACCTATAATTTGATAACTCCTTAATATGGTCATTATCTGGCATAAACCTTAATCCCCTCCTGTGCCACATTTTTATAGAAAGGTACATAAGATGCCCTAATATTAAAATCTTCATAATTATTATCTATTACCGATACTAAAATATTATATTTAATTGATATATCAGTGATCTTTTCAATTAAGGTACCCCTATACCCCAGTTGTTCAGCATTATCCAAATTAACTAACACCATTATGTCCAGGTCTGATTCCGGATCATAGTCCCCCCTTGCATAGGAACCGTATAATATAATGCTCCTTAAATGCTCGCCATATATTTTTTTAAGCTCACCTTTTAATTCTTCTACCAAAGGAACCAATCTGCTATCACCTTGTAATTTGATATCATACATATTAACACCCCAATTAGCAATTTTACCACTGCCACATCCTTTTAGCTTATTATACCACAACATGGTTTTATATACCTACCTATACTAGTTTTAAAAAAAATATCCCGGGGGAAGTAGAATAAATATGGCAAACAAAACGTCCCCATGCCACCTGTATTTCCCAAACCTTCAAGTCCCGGGAAAGCAAATTATCTGACAATCCTTTATCTTTTTGAAACAACATTTTTAAAGGGTAATTAATATCGAAATATCTTGTTAGGTCCTATAAAAAATCACTTTAAATTCCTGAAGGTTAACATCTTCTATAAAAATCGGCTCTCTAATACCGGCAGATTTACATTCAGCAATCATCCGTTTTATGCCTGAACCTATCCCTCTATAGGGAATTCTGAGCTTAGGAATGTAGGATAAAAGAATGGGATTTCTTGCAATTTGTATACCCTGTTTAATATTATCAATGGTTACTGTATTCGGCAATTTTCCGGGACTGATAATTTCTACCCTATCATCGAATATAAATATCCGAACACTGCTGTTTATAAAATAATCTCTGTGGACAAGGGCATTTACCACTGCCTCTTGTAGTGCAATTTCAGGTATTTCCCATAAGCCCGAGAAATTTACATTTTGTCCTCTCTGAACTTTTCGTAAGTTCCTTTTGAGAAACCCCATGGCATTTTCGTATTGGTTAAGCATTCTGCCTTCAATGTTTTCACTGTCAAGATACTGTTTCGAACTGATGTCGGTACCATAAAAGGCTACCGCCTTGATTATAAACTGAGGTTTTATTCTTTCAGGGTTCTTGCCAAAAAGCAAGAGACCTGAAAGAGTTAAATTATCATCTTTAAGTAACTTAAGGTTTGCTAGGAGTTTTTCGATTGAAAGAGAGATTTCCCCCAAAAGAATGCCAAACTCATTTTCGTAAAATTCCCTGAAAAAGAACATATCGATATCATCCGTTGAGGTAGCTGGAACCGACATTTCATCAGCATATACACTTCCCGAAGCCTGCATCAAACGCCGAAGTTCCTCCCTTGTAGCTCTCCTGTTATCTGCGCCGACCTTTATCCAATAATCTGTTCTATTAGACGTATAAGGTTTGTTTTCGCCTTGGGGAACATTTAATATAACCACCAGTCTATCATCACAAATGAGATTTTCCATTGTCACATTGATGGGCGGTTCCAACTTGTTTGATGCAGCATTGGATATCATCTGATTTAATCTGTTTAAATCATTAATACCTACAATTTTCCCATCATCTGAAATTCCAATTATAATCTTACCCCCTTGGGAGTTAGCAAAAGCTCCAATCTCAGCAGCTAATGCATTAATACTGTTTATTTTCACCTTAAATTGAGTTTTGGAATCCTCACCTTTTTTAACTATCTGCAGAAGTCTTTGACAATCCATAACATCACCCTTTATTCCCTTGTCTATATATTACAACACATAACAACATTCCCATTAACTAATTATACCAGATAATACACAAATTGTATCATGCTGAATGTAACGGGGCGGTGCGAAAAATTCCTGATAGGGGCTCTTCGCGAGCACCATTAATACTGTCCATCTCAGAATTTGCATATGTTGCCCATGCCGCAATAAACAAAAACGTTCTTTTCGGGCAGGGGCAGACGACAGACTGTGTAAAAATTGTCATTGCTATAAAAATCGGGGTGGACGACCCTGTCCACCCCGGGCAGACAGAGTCGTCTGCCCCTACTATTTCAGCTGACAGAAAAGTAGGAATTGTGCCTTTTCACACAGTCTATCGCCCACCCCTACAACTTTCATAGCAATGATACCCTACGGTGAATTTTACAATTCCCCTTCATTCCATTTCAAAAGTCTTCTCTCACCTTCCAGCTGTTTTATCTCGGTTATATCCTGACTGACTTCTAGGGTTCCCCTGTATATTTCTTCGTTATCCCTCAAGGCAAAGTATTGTATTAATATCATTTTATCCTTTACATTGATCCAAAATTTAGCGGAATCCTCTTTACCGCTTCGGAAACTTTCTATTATTTCTTCGACAATATGGACGCTTGACGGAGGATGGCAATTGTCTACGTCTCTTCCTATAATCGCCGGTGAACGGGGAAAAATTCTGTCCTTCGGTCTTGTAAAAAATTTCACTTTGTTGTTCTCGTCCACAAAGGTCAGGTCCACAGGTAATGCATTGAATATCATCAATATATCCTCAAAGTCCAATTCCCCTGTTTCTGTTTTAAATTTGCCTCCTTCAAATATTTCTGTTTCATCATCTGTTTTAACATCAGGTTTTTCTATAAACGGAAAGTCGTATTCCAGGCTTTGTTTATACATCTGATGCCAATCATCTTCGCTTAAAACCTCACTTGCCGAAGGAAACAAAATAAGTTCTTCTTTTTTCTTCAGTCCCAGCATTCCAAAAAATATATCAGCTATGGCCCTGTTCAGTTGTTCCTCTGTGCTGTTATCGTCCTTTATAATATCAATAGCTTTTTTGAGCCTTGCCCTGACAACATCATGAAGGGCCCACATTATAGATAAACCG
>DASRMN010000139.1:0-9512 GCA_035647935.1 Clostridia bacterium
CAGCATTGATCAGAGCCGGTGCCCTGCCTGTGGAATTGGAAGAGATTCAGACCTCAACAATTACGGCTACTTTGGGGGAAAATGCATTACACAAGAGTTTACAGGCTGCCAAAATAGGAATTGTGCTCGTATTTCTTTTTATGATTATTTTTTACAGAATACCCGGTGTGGTTGCAAGCATTGCATTAACAATGTATATTTTAATCGTGATGGGTGTTATGACGGCATTAAAAGCCACATTTACATTACCGGGAATTGCTGCTTTAATTCTCTCTGTCGGTATGGCGGTGGATGCTAATGTTATTATATTTGAGAGAATGAAGGAAGAGATTCAGCTCGGGAAGACGGTTAGAGCCTCCATAGACTCCGGATTTAAACGGGCTTTCACATCTATTTTAGACTCAAATATCACTACCCTTATTTCGGGAATTATATTATACCAACTTGGTACGGGCCCTATCAAAGGATTCGCGATTACGTTGATTATCGGTATTGTTGCAAGCATGTTTACGGCTATTATAGTCACAAAATTCTTGCTGAAATTGTTGGTTGGAATGAATTTAACCAAAGGCACTAAACTTTACGGGGTCTAGGGAGGGAGTATCTATGAATATTGTACAGAATCGAAAAATATGGTTTTCTATTTCCGGAGTAGTCCTTATAGTAGGCTTGGTATTAGGGCTTATAAGGGGTGTCAATGTAGGAATAGATTTTACCGGCGGAACCTTAATGGAGATTGAGCTGCATAAATATATACCTACAAAAGAGATAAGGGAAATCACCGATAAATATGATAAAGGTGCAAATATAAGCATGTTGGGGACTGATAAGACAACGGTTCAGATAAGAATGAATGAGGATTTTAACAACGAGGAACGTAAGGAAATATTTGGGGAATTTCAGGCAAAATATGATTTAAATGAAGAGGATCTTTTGAGGGCGGATCAATTTGGCCCATCGGTGGGAAAGGAGATCACGAAGAAGGCATTGCTTGCAATTGTGATTTCTGTCATCGGTATGTTGGTTTATATCACCTTCAGGTTTGAGTTCAGCTTTGCTATATCGGCTATTATAGCACTGACTCATGATGTCCTTATTGTGCTGTCCATGTATTCAATTCTTCAGGTGCCTATCAACAGCTCTTTTGTAGCTGCAGTTTTAACTATTTTGGGTTATTCTATCAACGATACAATCGTCATATTTGATAGAATCAGAGAAAATTCTAAATTTACCAAGAAGATTGATTATGTAAAGATAGCTAATGAAAGCATTGCACAATCACTTACCCGTTCTATAAATACCTCATTGACTACACTCATTACTTTATTAGCTCTATATGTTTTAGGGGTAGAACAAATCAGAGAATTCGCCTTGCCGTTGATAGTAGGTGTTGTAGCAGGGACTTATTCTTCCATATTTATAGCCAGCCCCTTATGGGTTATGATTAAACAGAGTCGAAAAGGTAAAAAGGTACGGGTGAAATAAATAATGATGCAAAAGAGATATTGGACATACAACAGATTAGACGATACAAAAATTACAGAATTGATGAATAGCTTAGGTATTACGAGGCCGGTTGCAAAAGTTTTATTGAATAGAAAAATAGAAAGTTACGAAGAGGCCCAAAGATTTTTATATCCCGATATAGAACAACTATACGATCCATTTCTTCTTAAAGATATGGATAAAGTTGTTAATAGAATCAAAAAAGCGATAGAGAATAAGGAAAAAATATGTATATACGGGGATTACGATGTAGACGGTGTTGCAAGCATATCTATTATGCTCAAATATTTTAATTCCATAGATTACCCTGTCGCTTTTTATATACCCGACAGGGCGGAAGAAGGATATGGATTAAATAAGGAGGCTATTGAAGAAATAATTAGTGACGGTACCGAACTTATTATTACGGTAGATTGCGGCATTTCATCTACAGATGAAGTAGACTTTGCTAATAATTTGGGCATCGATGTTATTATAACCGACCATCATGAATGTCAAGAAAGTTTGCCTGATGCTTACGCAATTATCAACCCTATGCAAAAAGATTGCACTTATCCCTTCGACAAGCTTTGTGGCTGTGGTTTAGCTTTAAAATTGATACAAGCCTTAACCCCTAAGGAAGTTTTTAAAAAATCCATATATGAATATCTGGATATTACTGCTATAGCTACGGTGGCTGATGTAGTTCCCCTGATAGATGAAAATAGAGTAATAGTAAAAAACGGGTTAGAATATATGACTAAAAGCAGAAATTTGGGAATACAGGCCTTGCTGGATATTAGCGGGCTTTCAGGTAAAAAATTGAATACAGGACATATAGCTTTTGGCGTTGCACCGAGAATTAATGCTGCAGGCAGGATCGGTGTTGCCCGGGTCGGCGTTGAACTGCTTATAACTGCCGATATTGATAAGGCCGCCAAGTTATCCATGTTATTGAATGAGGAAAACAAACATCGCCAACAAATTGAAAAGGACATTTTAGACGAAGCGATAGAAATTATTGAAAGTAATCCTAAATACATAGATGATAAAGTTTTAGTTGTCTATAATGAAGATTGGCATACAGGAGTAATTGGAATTGTTGCTTCACGGATAGTTGAAAAATACTATAAGCCGACGATTATCTTAGGAATAGAAGGTGATATAGCAAAGGGTTCTGCCAGAAGCATCTCGGAATTTAACCTGTTTGAATCCATGAACAAATGTAAGGAACTGTTTATAAGGTTTGGAGGCCATCACCAGGCTGCGGGTTTATCTATCAGTGTAGATAACTTGGAAGCCTTTCGTGAGCGGATTAACATAATTGCCGATGAGATATTGACAGAAGAGGATCTGACTCGAAAGATTATGTATGATGATGTATTGCAGCTTGGGGACGTCAACGAAGGGCTTGTGGATGAACTTGAACAGCTGGAGCCCTTTGGAATAGCTAATCCCTCACCTAAATTTGTTGTTAAGTCCTTATCCCTCATGAACATGAGAGAGGTAGGCAAGGAAGGGGGACATTTAAAATTCAGGCTGCAATCAGGTAATAATTGTGTCAGTTGCATAGGTTTTGGATTGGGAGATTTTATAAGGCTGGCAGACAGTAGCGATAAGGTCGATCTTATCTTTACTCCGGAATATAATATATATAATGGGAATCGTGATATACAGCTCAATATAAAGGATGTTAAAATCAGTGAAAGCTCAAGCTATAAGAATCATCCGATATTAAAGGACTATTACAAAAATCTCTCCCTAGACACAGATTGGCTTGAAAATAGTAATATTCCCATAGACGGTTTGTTGAAGACACTCGGAGGTTGTAAATACAAATTGGTAGAGGATAAGATTGAAACAGTATGTAAAAGCAATCCCCTCCTTATACTTGTAAATACATTAGAACAGGCGTATAAGCTGTTATCTTCCTTAGAATATAGAGAAAATTCCGGAAAGCTAAAGATATCAGTCAGCTATAATAAACCTGAAAACGATACCGATGAATATGAAGTTGATGTAGTTATTAACCCTGATATTGATAAAATAGACTATAAAAGATATAATGATGTTATTCTCTATGATATGTTTTATTTTGTTGAACAGCTAAAGCTTTTTGCACATAAAAACGGTATAGAAAATACTATTTTTTTATATAACAGGGGTGATGAAAAATGCAACATCTCTGTCCTAAAGAATATAATACCTACCAGAAATCAATTAGTAGCTATATACAAATATTTTAAGGATATGGACTCCGGAGAAATTACATTTACATTTGATGAACTGTATACGAACATAAAACAAAAATATAACTTGGAGATAAATGAGAGAATGTTCAATAATTCTTTAGCCATGTTTTCCGAAGGAAATCTATTGACTTACAGGCTTAAAAATAATATATATAATGTATGCATGATAGAACCCGTCTGTAAAATTGATTTAAACACATTAAAATTCACCCGGTATCTTGAAAGAAAAAAACAGCGGAATAACGAATTTAAAAATGTTTGGTTACAATCTGTGACAGGAGGAAAATTTAATGGATCTGAAAAGCAAGATAAGGGAGATTGAAGACTTCCCTAAAAAAGGTGTAAGCTTTAAAGATATTACAACCCTTCTAAAAGACGGTGAAGTTTTTAAATATCTAATAGAAAAATTGTCCGATCAGTTAAGGAATCTGGATATAGATATAATAGTGGCACCGGAAGCCAGGGGATTTTTAATAGGTGCACCCATTGCATATAATTTAGGTATTGGATTTGTGCCCATAAGAAAATCCGGCAAATTACCGGCCGAAACTATCAATTGTGAATATGAACTTGAATACGGTACAGATTTATTGGAAATACATAAAGATGCAATTAAACCCGGCCAAAGAGTTGCAATATTGGATGATTTGCTGGCTACAGGCGGGACAGTGCTGGCTTCTGCAAAATTGGTTGAAAGGCTTGGCGGGGAAGTTGTGACAATTAATTTTATAATAGGACTTGATTATCTTGATAGGGAAAACGTGTTAAAGGATTATAAGACAAACACACTTATTCAATATGAAGAATAAAAATATGTCGAGTACAGTTAGAAATATTACATTAATCAACAGGAGCTGCTAAAGAGGGTGGTTTTATATTATGTTAGAAAATTTAATAAGAAAGGTTGAAGAATTTACCCCGTATTGTGATGTAGGACTTATTGTTAAAGCCTATAGTTTTGCAGAAAATGCACACCAAGATCAATATAGGAAATCCGGGGAAAATTATTTTGTCCATCCTGTAGAGGTAGCCAGAATTTTAATAGAGTTGAGAATGGACAGTAGCACTATAGCTGCCGGATTGCTTCATGATGTAATAGAAGATACAAATTATGGATATGATAAAATCAAATCGGAATTTGGTGAAGAAGTAGCTGATTTGGTAGAAGGAGTAACCAAGATAACACGTTTGAGCTTTAGCTCCAAAGAAGAAAGACAGGCTGAGAATCTTAGAAAAATGATATTAGCTATGGCGAGGGACATAAGGGTCATCTTAATCAAATTAGCCGATCGCCTTCATAATATGAGGACCCTTAAGTATCATAACGGCGAAAAGCAAAAAGAAAAGGCTATGGAAACTTTGGAGATTTATGCTCCGATAGCTGATAGATTGGGTATTTCGAGAATTAAATGGGAACTTGAAGATTTGTGTTTGAGATATATCGATCCCAAGGGATATTACGATTTGGTAAATAAGGTTGCGAAAAAAAGACAAGATAGGGAAGAATTCATAAATAATGTAACAAGCAGTTTAAAAGAAAAACTGGGTGAATTTAATATTGAAAACGAGATAACAGGCAGGCCAAAACATTTTTACAGTATATATAAGAAAATGAAAAATCAGAATAAATCCTTTGAGGAAATATTTGACTTTATGGCTGTCAGGGTTTTAGTAAAGGGTGTAAAAGACTGTTATGGCGCTTTAGGTGTGGTGCATACCATATGGAAACCTATACCAGGGCGTTTTAAAGATTATGTGGCTATGCCTAAACCCAACATGTATCAATCCCTTCACACTACGGTAATCGGGCCCGAGGGTGATCTTTTTGAAATTCAAATTAGAACGTGGGAAATGCATAAAATTGCTGAATACGGTATTGCTGCACATTGGAAATATAAGGAGGGCAAGCCTCAAAATGTAGACCAACAGACCGACAAAAAATTGGCTTGGCTCAGACAAATGATAGAGTGGGAGAAAGAAGTAAAAGACCCAAAGGAATTTATGGAATCTTTAAAAATAGATTTATTTACAAATGAGGTATTTGTCTTTACCCCCAAAGGGGAGGTTATAAATTTACCCGCAGGGTCTACACCAATTGATTTTGCCTATAAAATTCACTCCGGTGTTGGAAACACATGCGTGGGTGCAAAGATAAACGGACGTATAGTGCCCTTAGACTATAAATTAAAAAACAGTGATATAGTACAGATTTTAACCTCATCAGGCAGTTCAGGCCCGAGTAGAGATTGGCTGAATATTGTCAAAAGTTCTCAAGCCAGAACAAAAATTAGGCAATGGTTCAAAAGGGAACGACGGGAAGAAAACATCAGCAAAGGGCGGGAAATAATAGATAAAGAAATAAAAAGATTGGCGCTCAGTATTCCACAGTCATCCCTCCAGAAACTATTGAATAATATAGCCAAGAAACAGGGTTTTTCCAGTATAGTAGATTTATATGCTGCAATTGGCTATGGGGGAATAGCATTAACCCAAGTAATGCCAAAAATTAAAGAGGTTGCTCGTAAAGAGACGGCACAGGACGACACAGAAAAACCGAAGGGGCAAGTATCGAGGGAGGTCGATAAAAAGAGAAAAGCTGATCCCGGCCAGGGTGTCAGAGTTAAGGGAATAGACAACATAATGGTCCGATTTGCTAAATGTTGCAATCCTGTTCCCGGTGATGATATTATGGGATATATAACCAGGGGGCGGGGAGTATCGATTCATCGCAGAGACTGTTTAAACTTGGCAAACACTGCGGATGCTAAGGAGCGATGGGTAGAAGTGGAATGGGATGTAGAAAGACCTACAGATTTTCAGGTAGGGGTGCAGATTAAAGCTGAAGACCGCAAAGGTCTTTTGTCCGATGTAACAACAGTGTTATCTGAAATGAAAATATCTATTAACACCTTAAATGCACGAACTACTAAAGATCAGACTGCCATACTTAACCTGATTTTGGAGGTTAACGATATAGAACACTTAGAAAAGCTGATGAAAAAACTAAAGAATCTAAAAAGCGTCATAGATATATCCAGAGTAACGGCTTAACGGGGGTTGATAATATGAGGGCTGTAGTCCAGAAGATATCCCAAGGCAAGGTGGTTGTCGATGAACAGGTTTCAGGTGCAATCGATAAAGGGTTATTGGTTTTCCTGGGTGTAACGAAGGATGACACAGTTAAAGATGCTAAATATATGGCAGAGAAAATCGTGAATTTGAGAATTTTTGAGGATGAAAATGAAAAAATGAATTTGTCCGTTATTGATACGGAGGGCGAAATACTTGCTGTTTCCCAGTTTACTCTTTTTGGGGATTGTAGAAGAGGAAGACGTCCCAGTTTTACAGAGGCTGCACCGCCTGAAATGGCTGATGAACTTTACGAAATTTTCATAGATGAATGTAAAAAACTGGGGGTAAACGTTGAAACAGGTGTGTTTCAGACCCATATGATGGTACATTCAATCAACGATGGACCGGTGACTATTCTTATAGATAGTAAAAAAATATTTTAATTTTGATGGAGGGGTTTTAATGTTTTTAGAAAGAATTCCAGCTGGTATATATGCCGTTAATTGTTATGTATTGGGGGACAAAGCAACAAAAAAGGCTACTGTGATCGATCCCGGCGGTGATGTGGACAGGATCATGGGATTATTGAAAGATAATGATTTGGAGTTGGAATATATCTTATTAACCCATGCTCATGTAGATCATATAGGGGGATTACAGGAACTCAAAAATAGAACCGGTGTTCCTGTGTATATGCACGAGGCTGATCTGTATATGTTAATGGACGGCCGGGCTAATCAATCTGTTGCTTTGGGCGGACCTGTGGTGGAAACCGAAACCGATAAACTTATAAAATTTGTGGATGACGGAGATATACTGGAGCTGGGGGAATTAAGATTGTCTATTATTCATACACCCGGACATACCGAAGGCGGAATATGTATCCGAGTGGGGGATTTTATTTTTACGGGGGATACGTTATTTTCCAATTCTATAGGCAGGAGCGATTTGGAAGGCGGAAATGAGGAAAAATTGATGGATTCGATCAAGAACAAATTGTTTGTATTGGATAGAGACTTGAAAGCTCTGCCCGGTCATGGTCCGGCTACAACCATCGGTATCGAAAAAGATACAAATCCTTATGTATAGTGTGATTGGAAATTGTATTTATTAATTCGGAATATATATAATATTCAAATTGAACCTCTTGCACCTTATGTTTCGGAGGTGTGGAGGTTTTTATTTATATAGGAGCATTAGTATCCGTATGGAATGGAGGAAACAGTTTTGATGATACAAAGGCCAAAAGGTACAGAAGATATACTACCTGAAAATATATACAAATGGCATTATGTCGAGGATACAGTAAAAAAGGTAGCTAAAAATTTTGGATATGAGGAGATAAGGACACCTATTTTCGAGCACACAGAGCTTTTTGAACGTGGAGTGGGTGACGCTACAGATGTTGTGGAAAAAGAAATGTATACATTTATCGATCGTGGCGACAGGAGCGTTACATTGAAACCTGAGGGGACAGCTCCGGTGGCAAGGGCACTCATAGAGCATAGGCTTTATGCAGATACACAACCCGTAAAGATGTTCTATATTACACCGGTTTTCAGATATGAAAGGCCTCAGGCCAGAAGATATAGACAACATCATCAATTTGGTATTGAAGTTTTCGGTTCCCCCAATCCTTCCGCGGATGCCGAGGTTATCAATTTGGCCATGGCAGTTTATAAAACCTTTGGAGTTAGAGATCTGGAACTCAGGATAAACAGTGTCGGTTGTCCCGAATGCAGGACGGAGTATCATAAAATACTCAAACAATACCTAGAGGAAAGACTGGATAAATTATGTGCGACCTGCCGGGGAAGGTTTGAACGCAACCCCATGAGGATTATTGATTGTAAATCAAATACCTGTCAAGCTGAACTGAAAGAAGTGCCTCTTATTCTGGATCACATTTGTGATGAGTGCAGGGACCACTTTGAAACCTTAAAGAAATACCTAGAGATATCAGAATTGAAATATGTGGTGGATCCCAGAATTGTTCGCGGATTGGACTACTATACTAAAACCGCGTTTGAAATCATTACGGATGAGGTTGGCAAAAAAGGAACCGTATGCGGTGGCGGGAGATATGATAGGCTTGTGGAAGACTGTGGGGGACCCGATACGCCCGGAGTGGGTTTTGGGATGGGTTTGGAAAGGACTATATTAACGCTGGAAAACCAAGGCATAGAAATTCCAAAACCGACAGGATTGGATGTGTTCATAGTAACGATTGGCGATGCAGCGTCCTATGAAGGTTTTAAACTTTTAAGCCAACTAAGGGAAGCGGGTTTGGTTGCGGATATGGATCATTTAAACCGCAGTGTAAAAGCGCAATTTAAGTATGCCAACAGATTGATGGCTGATTATACGATTGTAATAGGAGAAGAGGAATTATCCAAAGGAAGGGTAAAATTAAAAAGCATGGACGATGGTGAAGAGACAGAAGTTGAACTAGACAACATAACTTCTATATTACAACAAAAACATTGTATGCAATAGGGGGTAATTTTGTGAAGTTAAAAAGGACACACATGTGTGGAACTTTAAATAAAAAAAATATCGGTGATGAAGTGATATTATCGGGTTGGGTGCAAAGGAGAAGGGATCTGGGTGGTCTGATATTTGTAGACCTGAGAGACATAACAGGTATTATGCAAATTATGTTTGACAGCGATGTATCCCAAACTGCCTTCGAGAATGCTGAAC
>DASRMN010000140.1:0-6714 GCA_035647935.1 Clostridia bacterium
ATTATTGGGTGAACTGGGGATTCTGACTGACGAAAGCAAATTTGATTTTGTCCTTTATATAGGTATTGCTTCTATGGTTTTAGTAATTGAGTTTCTTGTGATTGCATACATTACGGCGTTTAATAAAGGTTTGTTGGCAAAACCCAAAAGGCTTTTAATGATTTATATTATTTTTATTTTTACATTAATAATTACCAGAGCTGTACAGGGGATTTCAATATATCTGATTCCTATAGCTGCTTCTTCTATGTTGCTTTCAATATTGCTTGAATCCAGATTGGCTCTGCTTATTAATTTATGTTTGACTGTATTAGTCAGTGTTATTACGGGCAATAACATTACATTTATAGCTATGGCATTGGTTGGGGGAACGGTTGGTGCTTTTAGTGTAATTAACACACAGCAGAGGGCAAATATTTTTGTTTCGGGACTTGCTATAGGTGTAATTAACATGATAACAATTGTAGGTATCGGATTTATAAATAGCAGTGAAGTAATGGAGACTCTCATGTCCGGGTTTTACGGTTTGCTAAACGGGCTATTCTGTTCCATATTAACGGTGGGATCGTTACCGGCTTGGGAATCGGTATTCAGTGTAGTAACCCCGTTAAAATTGTTGGAGCTGTCAAATCCAAACCAACCGTTATTAAAAAAACTGTTAATAGAAGCCCCGGGCACATATCATCATAGCATTATAGTGGGAAATCTGGGTGAATCCGCTGCAGATGCTCTGGGAGTAAATTCATTATTAGCCAGAGCGGGTGCGTTTTACCATGATATTGGTAAAACGAAAAGGCCTTATTTTTTTAAGGAAAATCAATTAACATCTGATAATCCTCATGACAAGTTGGACCCATATTTAAGTAGCACAATAATTAGAGATCATGTAAAAGATGGGGTGGAATTGGCTAAAAAACATAAGTTGCCGGTTGAAATAAGGGACTTTATCGAGCAGCATCATGGAACCACTCTGGTAGCTTATTTTTATCACGAGGCTAAAATTGAAGGGAACGATGGCGATATAGATGAAGATGATTTCAGATATGAAGGACCGAAACCCCGGACAAAAGAAACCGCTATAGTAATGTTGGCTGATTCGGTGGAAGCCGCTGTCAGGAGTTTGTCTTCACCGACTCGTGAAAAAGTGGAGGAATTAATAGAGAAGATAATTAAAAACAGATTAGAGGATGGACAGTTAGATGAAAGCAATATTACCCTAAGGGAACTGGATAAAGTTAAAAAATCTTTTTTAAAGGTAATATTGAGCATTTTTCATGAGAGAATTGAATATCCGGACATCCAAAAAGGAGATGAAGATAAGTCTGATGGAACTATTAGTTAATAACAGACAACATAAGCATGAAGTTGGGGGACAGTTAATTCAATTGTTAGAAAGGGCGGCCCTGTTATGCCTGATTTATGAAAACCGGGATTTAAATTATGAAATAAGTCTATCCTTAGTAGATGATGAACAAATCAGGGAACTAAACAAAATTTATAGGGGTAAGGATTGTCCGACTGATGTTTTATCCTTTCCCCTGATAGATGAAAATCAAGTTATAAATGTACCGGACATGGAAGAAAAACCCTTGGGAGATATAGTTATATCTGTTGAGAGAGCGGTACTGCAAGCAAAAGAATACAATCATCCTTTTGAAAGGGAAATGACTTTTTTATTCGTTCACAGTATGTTTCATCTGATGGGTTATAATCATAATACCGAGGAAACTACAAAGGATATGAGAGTCGGGGAAGAAACTATTCTTTCATCCCTGAATTTAATCAGAGAGTAATGGGGTAATATTTTATGAAAGCTAAGAGATTAATCGACAGCTTAAATTATGCGTTTGAGGGGATTATATACGGGTTAAAAACGCAAAAAAACATGAAGATACATTTTCTTGTAGCCATAATCGTATTGGTTGCAAGTCTATTTTTTGATTTGACTAGGATGGAAATCCTTATATTGTTCCTTACAATATCTATGGTAATAGTAGCGGAAATGATAAATACCTCAATCGAATCTACCATAGATTTAATTACAGACAAATATCATGTTTTTGCTAAGACTGCTAAAAATGTGGCGGCGGGTGCAGTGTTGATTGCGACGATTAATTCCATAATTGTAGCTTATTTAATTTTTTTTCATAGAATTAGTCAGTATACATTGCAGGTACTGCATCATGTGAGACAATCACCATTGCATGTGACCTTTATTGCGTTAATTATTGTTATTTTTGTAGTAATTGTGACAAAGTCATGTTTTGATGCCGGAACTTTTTTGCAGGGTGGAATGCCAAGCGGACATGCAGCAGTTGGGTTTTCATTGGCTACTGCAATTACTTTTATATCTGAAAATATATTTATAGCTACATTATCGGTATTAATGGCATTACTAATTTGTCAAAGCAGGATTGAAGCAAAAATTCACAGTTTTTTCGAAGTTGCTGTAGGTGGGATTTTGGGCACATTGATAACAATTATATTTTTTCAAATATTTAGCTAATGAAGAGTGTGGTGAAGAGAATGCTTAAGGAAATTAGAAAAATTTTTTTAGCCGGATTGCTGGTGATGATTCCTCTGATAATTACGGTTTATTCCGTATTATGGATGCTGAATAAAGTTGATAGTATATTCAGAAGACCTATAGAGGAATTGTTGGGTTTTACAATTTATGGTTTAGGAATTATTATTACTGTAGGTATGATTCTGTTAGCGGGTGTAGTAGCCACGAATTATGCCGATCACAAACTATTTGGTGCTACCGAATATTTTTTTAAAAAAATTCCGATAGTAAGGTCAATTTATTTTCCTGTTAAACAACTTACACAAACTGTATATGGTAATGTCAATACAGCATTTCGTAAAGTTGTTTTAGTGGAGTATCCCACGCCCGGGATACATACCGTAGGGTTTGTCACTTCGACGGGTGTAGATAGTGTTGAGGACAAAATAGGCAAAGGTGTAGTTTGTGTTTTTATACCGACCACACCTAATCCTACGTCCGGCACACTAGTGCTGGTACCGGAGGAAGATATAGTTGTGTTGGATATATGTGTGGAGGATGCGATCAAACTGGTTGTGTCCGGAGGAATCGCAAAACCGACAAATGGGGAATAATGTAACCTCGAATTTATCCGAAGGTTACATTATAATTATTAAAAATTATCTTCCAAAGTAATGCAGTTTCGAATTTATTCGAAAGTTACATTATAAATATTGAAAGGATGATGCATTATGAGTGATTGGAAAAAGAAGGGAATCATTTTATTTTTAATTTTGTTGGTATTATCCACGGGAATAGGCTGTCGTAAAAAAAATAAAATTGAAAAAGAAGATACCGATATAAAAACAGAGGAGGAAGATATCAAAACCGTAGAACAACCTAAAATAGAAGGTATAGCCTCTCCATTGAGCGGAATATATGCCAAAGAGGAAAAAGTAAACAGGAGACCATTTACCGTTGTTTATGATAACCAGTTTGGAGCACGGCCACAGGCGGGCCTGATAGATGCCGAAATCGCTTACGAATTTTTGGCAGAAGGTGATATCACCAGATATTTGGGTATATTTTTAATAAATGAACCTGAAACTATAGGGCCCATAAGAAGTGCCAGGCCGTATCTTGTTGAGAAGGCACTAGAGTTTGACAGTTACTTTGTACATGTCGGTGGAAGCGAACAGGCAAAGGCAGACATTGAAAATAAGAAGGTGCAAAATGTAAATGCCATGAGCAGGGGAAATGATGTCTTTTGGAGAAAGAGCCATAAAAAAATACCACATAATTTATATTCCGGTTATGAAGCCCTTAAGAAGGCAACAGAAAAAAGTAACTATAGAAAAGAACCACAATTTGATGGATTTAAGTTTAACGATTCCTTCAAAATAATGGAGAAGGGTGAAGTTGCAAATGAGGTAAGGGTCAAATATTTTGCAAACAAGGAAGCATCCTATATCTATGACAGCACAAATGAAATTTACAAAAGGTACTATAACGGAGCAGAACATAAGGATGAAATAACGGGAGAAACACTCACTGCAACAAATATCATAATACAGCAGGTATCGGCTAGGGTAATAGATGAAGAACTGCGTTTAAAAATGGATACGATTGGGGAAGGTAAGGCAAAATACATAACCGGCGGGAAAGTTATTGATATAACATGGAAAAAAGGCAGTTATGAAGGAGCCACAAAATATTACTATGAAACAGGGGAAGAACTAATACTGAACCCGGGCAAAACCTGGATACAAATTGTACAAAATTTCAATAATGTAACCATGGAATAATAGTAATTTACTACATTATAATACCTAACAACAGAGGAGACGATATTTTTGACGTATGAAGAATTAATTGAAAAAGCAATGGAAGCAAAACAAAATGCCTACGCACCGTACTCCGGATTTTCTGTAGGGGCGGCCCTGCTCACCAAAGAAGGGAAAGTATACACAGGGTGTAACATAGAATGTGCGTCCTACGGGGCAACAAACTGTGCTGAAAGAACGGCGATATTTAAGGCTGTTTCGGAAGGCGAACGCAACATAGAGGCAATAGCTATAGTCAGCAATTCAGACAATTATATATATCCGTGTGGAATTTGTAGACAGGTAATAATGGAATTCGGCAGTAAAATAAAAATTGTAGTCGCAAGGTCGGAACATGATTTCAAAATACATACCATAGATGATCTATTGCCTAATTCTTTTTCTTTTAACAATCTCAAAAAAATGGATGGGGGCTATAATGATGGCGTTTAGATCCGGTTTTGTAACTATTATAGGAAGGCCAAATGTGGGAAAATCAACGCTTATGAATAAAATAATTGGTGAAAAGGTTGCCATTATATCAGATAAGCCTCAAACCACGAGAAGCAAAATACAGGGTGTTTATACGCAAAAAGCTTTTCAGATTATATTTTTAGATACTCCGGGAATACATAGACCCAAGCATAGGCTGGGCCAATATATGGTCAAGACAGCTAAGGAAACATTAAGAGAAGTAGATGTAATATTGTTTATAGTAGACGAAAGTGTCTCAATAGGACCGGGCGATAAACATATTATGGAACAACTGGAAGGTATAGAAACACCTATTGTTTTGGTAATAAATAAAATTGATAAGATGGATCAGCAAAGCCTTGATATATTATATAATAAATATGAGAAAACAGGGCTGTTTAGAAACATAGTAGCGATATCGGCCCTGGAGGGGGCCAATTTGGATAATTTAACAAACCTTATAGTAAGTTATTTGCCCGAAGGCCCAAAATATTTTCCTGAGCACATGATTACAGACCAGCCGGAACGTTCGATTGTGGCAGAACTCATAAGGGAAAAAATCCTTCACTATACCGAACAGGAGATTCCACATGGAGTGGCTGTGGAAATTAGTTTAATGGAAAAGAGAAAAGAACAGGATATAATAGATATCAATGCCACCATATATTGTGAAAAAAAGTCCCATAAAGCTATTATTATCGGTAAGGGTGGCAGGAAATTAAAAGGCATAGGTAAGAGTGCAAGAAAGGATATAGAAAAGCTTTTAGGTTCAAAAGTATACTTAGGGTTATGGGTAAAAGTAAAAGAGAATTGGAGAGACAAAGATAATATATTAAGAAATTTAGGATATGAATAGGCCGGATTTTCGAATAGGAAGTATTAATAGTAAAAATTACAATGTATACTAGACCCCTGAATGCAAAAAAATAGTGTAAGACACTATTATGAAAGGGGACTTGTTTATGTTAGATAAAATAATGTGGAATATTTTCGAGGAAACCGGAAATATATATGCTTATCTATATGTAAAGGAATGTAACGAAAATTTGAAAGGATTTAATGAGTGCTGCTATAACAAAAATGGGGAGGATAATGTTTATACCGGGATTGGGAACTCATCAGAAATGAACGGGATTACCATTATGACCTAATCCATTGTTGTTTAAAATAGTGTAGCCTTGAATTCATTCGATGGTTACTTTGATGTCCGCTCTTATAAAAAGGTAGAATAGAGGATTAAAAATGTTAGTTACTACAGAAGGTTTTGTATTGAGAAACCGGAAATACAGGGAAACCGATAGTTTATTAACAATTTTCACACGAAAGGTTGGCAAGATAAACGCTATTGCTAAGGGGGCATACAGGCCTAAGAGTAATTTGCTAGCGGGAATACAACCTTTTTCTTATAGTGAATTTGTATTATATAAAGGCAGAAGTTTATATACCATAAATCAGTGTGATGTGAAGGAAATATTCTATCCGTTAAGGGAGGATCTGAAAAAATTATTTTATGCTGCTTATTTGCTGGAATTGGTAGAATCAGTGATAACAGAGGGTCAGACCAATAATAGACTTTTCAATCTTTTGGGAAGGACACTATATATACTAAAAGGGGACAATGTGGAAATTAACCCCATTATTCGGGCGTTTGAAATAAAATTAATGAATTACAGTGGTTACAGGCCTCACCTTGTAGGTTGTGTTCATTGTGCAAATAAACGTTCTATATCATGGAAATTCAGTGCGGAACAGGGCGGATTGCTTTGTTCTTCGTGTTTTAACATAGATTTATCTGCAATCAAGGTAAGAAACACAACCATTAAACTGGCCATATATTTGCTTGCCAAGGATATGGGGGAAATAAAAGATTTAAAAGTCAGCAGATACCTAAATAGTGAACTCAAAAATGTATTAAAACAGTATATATTGACG
>DASRMN010000141.1:0-6263 GCA_035647935.1 Clostridia bacterium
ATTTATAACTTCATCATATACAGCATCCTCATCCGCCGATAACGGTATATAATCTTCCTCTCTTCCCTGCGCTTTTAAAAATTCCAGGGTATTTTCATCTGACGGAAAAATTGAGGTTGTAGCTCCAAGTTCCGCCCCCATATTGGTTATCGTACCTCTTTCCGGTACGGTAAGACATTTTATACCGTCGCCTGCATACTCAAACACCCTGTTTACTCCGCCTGCAACCGTACATCTTCTTAATACCTCTAAAATTATATCTTTAGCACCGACATATTTACCCAGTTTTCCTTTTAAATTCACTTTAACAACCCCGGGAGTTTTTATATAATATGCTCCCCCGGCCATGGCCACAGCTACATCCAGTCCACCTGCACCGATTGCAATCATACCGAGCCCACCACAGGTTGGCGTGTGACTATCGGAACCAAGCAATGTATCACCCGGCACCCCGAACCTTTCCAGATGCACTTGATGGCATATACCGTTGCCCGGTCTTGAAAAATATATACCGTGTTTTTTTGCGATGGTTTGGATATATAAATGGTCGTCCGCATTTTCAGGACCTGATTGCAACATGTTGTGGTCTATATAGGCCACGGATAGTTTTGTTTTTACTCTGTCTATGTTCATGGCTTCAAACTGTAAATAGGCCATGGTACCCGTTGAATCTTGGGTCAATGTTTGATCTATTTGTATCCCTATTTCATTACCGATATTATACTCGCCATCAACCAAATGGTTTTTTAATATCTTCTCTGTCAAAGTTATTCCCACAGAAAGCACCTCTTCCTAAGCTAAACTTTCCTCACATTCTTCATATTCGACATTTATATGTCTATTTGAAATTTCAACCATTTCACCTACTGTAATATTAGTAGTCCTTCCGTTTTCATATTCTTCATCTATCCATTCCTTAATAGGAATCAGTCTTTCATCATATTTTGTGAATTTATCATCCCCTTGTTTATTGAAATAACTGTTTATAAAGTATGCAATACCGGCAATACCCGAATAATTATTGATAGCCACCAGAGGCGGTCTTCCGAGTATCTTACCTGTATCAAAACTATTATATATCTCCTCATCTTTTAACAGACCGTCTGCATGGATTCCGGCCTTTGTTACATTAAAATCCGAACCTACAAAAGGTGTTTTGGGTGGAATCTTATAACCCAATTCACTCTCGAAGAACTTAGCCAAATCACTAACTACTTCTAGGTTTATATCTTTGGTGGTTCCTTTCAGTTGTGCATATTCTATAATCATGGCTTCTAGGGGGCAGTTTCCTACTCTCTCGCCCACCCCGAATAGGGTAGCATTAACCGAGGACCCGCCATATAGCCAAGATGTTGTTGAATTAGGTACTACAACATAATAATCATTATGTCCATGCCATTCTATGCACTCCGACGGAACCCCTGCATGATTCCTGAGACCATGTATGAGGGCCGGCACTGATCTGGGTAGCTCTACCCCATTGTAGGATACCCCAATACCTAAAGTATCACAAGCCCTGATTTTAACTTTCGCATTTCCTTGTTTCGCTAACTTCATTAGATTTTTTGCCAGAGGTATAACAAATCCGAAGAAATCTGCTCTTGTGATATCTTCAAAATGACATCTTGGAGTAATTCCGTTTTCCAAAGCGGCTTCGACTATATCTAAGTACATTTCCATAGCTTCTTTTCTTGTTTTTCCAAGCTTATTAAATATATGATAATCGGAACAACTCGTCAATATTCCGGTTTCTTTTACACCCATTTCTTTAACCAATTTAAAATCCTCTTTATGTGCTCTTATCCACGAGGTCACTTCCGGAAAATCGTAGCCCCTGTCCATACATTGATACACAGCTTCTCTGTCCTTTTCATCATATAAAAAGAATTCTGTTTGTCTTATAATACCGGAATCATTATCAAGCTCATGAAGCATATCATAAATTTTTACCATTTGCTCCGTAGTCATGGATGCCATAGATTGTTGTCCATCCCTGAATGTAGTGTCGGTTATCCATATGTCTTCAGGTAATTCCATAGGCAGCTGTACGTTGTTAAATACTATTTTGGGTATTTCATCGTAAGGAAAGGTTTCCTTATATAAATTCGGCTTTAAAACATTGATAACATTATGTTTCATTATATTCCCCCCTCGTTAAATATGAAATATTGTAAACCAATTCTTGCATTATTCGAACTTGATCTATCCCCCGGAATTCAACTTGTCAATAGACACATAATATGATAGAATGACTATTTTATAGTTGATATTTTAACATGTATCTTTTTAAAATTCAAGCGTAATTTGCAAGTTTTTTTAAGAAAGTTTCAGATTTTGGAATAACCGAAGTATTTATTATGTTTTTTGCCGGTTACAATTGTCCTGATATTCCCAAAAAGTCACCGCCCTGAACAATAGTTATACCTTGATTTTAAAATTAGGATTAAAAAAGACTATGGGGCCCCATAGTCTGAACATAAACATTTTCCCCTTTTACGCTTACGAAGTTAGCTGTCGGATTAGGGCTAAAGGTAGCCCATCCTAAAAAATAGGATTCACCCCGAAAAAATGGTTCCCCCGCTTCTTTACAGAATTCAGCGATATTAATTCACATTATAATATTTTTAAATTTAAGGCGAGATGCAACCGTTCTATTAATCATATCATAATTACGTATATGCTTACAAGTAAAAAACAATCTTTTATGTTGAATTAAATTTTATTTCACATAATAGGGCCTTCTTTCTTTATAATATACGGAATTTAAATTACATATGTGAACAATTTCCCCAGCCCTCTTAAAATTCACACCTATGTCCTCCGGCCTGTGGGCATCCGACCCTATGGTAATATATTTCCCCCCAAGCTCCTTAAACCTCTTTAAAATTTCAATAAAATTGTTCGCTGTGTCCCTATCATGAATCCACCTTGTGTTTATTTCTATTGCTTTGTCGGCACCGGAGAGTTCCTTAAGGATTTCGTCTATTAAATCAGGGAAATCTGCATAATAAAGTCCCCTATCTTCATACACCGAGTATCTTGTTATATAATCCATATGCGCTAGGGAATCATAAAAATCATGATGTCCAACCAATAAAAGCATATTCCTCAAATACTCTTCATATGCCTGTCCTTTGCTTTTTCCTTCATAATAGTCCTTATAATAAATGTCCATTCCGTTAACAACATGAATAGCACCTATTATAAAATCAAAAGGATAGTTATCCTTGAGTTTTCTGATTTCATCAAGGGAATCATCCCTAAAACCTATTTCAACGCCGAGTAAAAGCTCATCACTCCTGTATGCTTCATACTCCTTAAAATATTCATCGGGATCGAATATGAATTCGTTTGGTATGTGATGTTTATAATCCATATGATCAGTTATTATAAGGCCAAGTCCCAATTTTTTCGAAACCCTGATCGCATCTTCTATATCCATTGTAGCGTCCGTGGAAAAGTTTGTGTGAACATGACAATCGTACATTTTTTATCCCCCAGTGAAAATTATATTGATACAACAAGATTCTAACACATATAAACGGGCAAGCCAATTTGTTTTTCCTACAATTATTTCATACAGTCTTTGTATATCGATTGCTTGATTATACAATATAAAATAGATATACTGAAAACAGCATGTAAGATAACAAAAATTATGCAATAATTAAGGAGGACAATTTTCATGGAAAATACTGATAATAGCAAAAAATTAGTTTACGTTGCAGCCACATTATATGCTGTTATTACAGGCCTTTCTTTTTTGTTTACTAAAATAGCACTGTTCACCGCAGAGCCCTTAGATATACTGGCCCACAGATTTACCGCAGCATTTATATCAATATTGATACCTGCAATGTTTGGACTGGTTAAATTAAATTTCAATATGAAAGAAATTAAGAAAATGCTCCTGTTGGCTTTAATGTATCCAATGGCATTCTTCGCTCTCCAAACTTTTGGGTTGCAGTATGCAACCTCCTTGGAGGCAGGTATATTGTTGGCATTCTCTCCGATATTTACATTGCTCCTAGCAACGTTCTTAATAAACGAAAAAACAAATTTATTGCAGAAAATATCCATAGTAGTATCGGTTGCAGGTGTAGTATACATTACATTGATGACAAGTTCCTCCTTTGAAATAAGCGGGATTAAAGGTATAACGCTCCTGATTTTATCTGCATTATCTATTTCCGGATATCAAGTCATGGCGAGAACATCAGTTGGAAATTTTTCTAAAATAGAGCTCAGTTTCATTATGTCTGCAGGCGGTTTCATATTTTTTAACATCATGGCAATAGGTAAACACTTGATCAACAAAAATATAGGCGCATTTTTGTTGCCATTGAAAAGTGTTCAATTTGTTCTGGCTATAATTTATCTGGGTGTATTATCGTTTTTGGTTACATCCTTTTCTATAAATTATATTCTGTCAAAACTTGAAGCCTCAAAAGTAAGTGTGTTTTCAAATTTGGGAACCGTTATCTCCATCGTTGCAGGTGCTGTATTCCTCAAAGAAGAAGTGTTTTACTATCATATTATAGGCTCTATCCTTATAGTTGGCGGCGTCATGGGGACAAATTTTTTAGATAAAGTAGATAAGGTAAAGAATGAAGGTGTTACTTCCAGGTAAGGGCAGACAAAGCTGTCTGCCCCCACAATTTTCATGACCTGTTACTTATATTGTGATAAATGAAAACACTGCTGCATTACCCTTGAATACGAGATCCTTCGCGGGTCAAACCTATGCTGTTCGTCTCAGGATGACAAAAATGTGAAATTTTCATAGCAATGATATTGGGCTAACGTCTAAGACGACAAATTGGTCACCGTTGGCTAAAGCCTTACTAAATCATTAATTTACAAATATCGTTGCTAAACTCTACCGGGTTGTTTACCGATAGTCCTTCGATAAGCAGAGCTTGGTTATAAAGCAAGTTAGTAAATAAAGTGAATTTATCCTCATCATTTTTATATGCATCCTTTAATGCCTTAAATACTTCATGGTCCTCATTTATTTCCAATACTTTTTCTGCTTTAAGATCCTGACTATTCGGCATTGCACTTAGTACTTTTTCCATTTCAATCGAAATTTCACCTTCGTTTATTAAACACACAGGATGGGATTTCAATCTCCTAGATATTCTCACATCTTTTACCTTGTCGGATAATATAGTTTTCATTTTCTCAAATAATTCTTTATTGTTATCTTCGGCATCATCTTTTTCGTCACTTATATCTTCAATGCCCAGATCACTGCTTGATACGGATCTGAATTCCTTTTCCTTATAGGAGGCCAGCATTTTTAATGCAAATTCATCAACATCATCCGTCAAGTAAAGAATTTCGAATCCATTTTCGGATAACAATTCTGTTTGTGGTAAAACAGCTATTTTTTCGTTAGATTCACCTGTAGCATAGTATATATATTTTTGTTCTTCTTTCATCCTCAAAACATATTCTTCTAATGTTATCGGTTTCTTTTCTTTCGAGGAATAAAACATCAATAAATCTTGTAAAATTTCTTTGTTATTTCCAAAGTCACTGTATACCCCATACTTTAATTGTCTTCCAAAAGAATTATAAAACTGCTCATATTTTTCTCTGTCTGTCTTTAATAAATTTGATAACTCGTTTTTAATTTTATTTTTAATATTTCTTGCAATTAACCTAAGTTGTCTGTCATGTTGCAACATTTCTCTGGAAATGTTTAACGATAAATCTTCTGAGTCTACCATCCCTTTTATAAAGCTGAAATAATCAGGAATCAGGTCCGGACACTTGTCCATAATAAGTACACCGCTGGAATATAGCTCTAACCCCTTTTCATATTCCACTGTGTAATAACCAAAGGGGATTTGCTCCGGAATAAACATAATAGCATTATATCTTACAGCACCGTCGGCGCTTATATGAATATGTTTGATCGGTTTATCAAATCCATATCTCTTTTCGAAATAAAAGTTAGTATAATCTTCATCTGTAAGTTCATTCTTATTTTTTCTCCAGATCGGCACCATACTGTTAATTGTTTTTTCTTCTACATAGTCCTCGTACTCGTCTTCGCTGCCTTCCTTTAACCTCGTGCCGACAACGTCCATTTTTATCGGATATCTGATAAAATCAGAATATTTTTTTACAATGCTTTTTAATCTATGTTCCATTAAAAACTCATCATAATTTTCATCTTCCGTGCTTTCTTTAATTTTCAAAATAATTTCAGTACCGACTGTATCTTTTTCATGTTCCTCAATGGTGTATCCGTC
>DASRMN010000142.1:0-2070 GCA_035647935.1 Clostridia bacterium
AGACAGGTATATTAGTTATAACTATAGGCAATCCTATAGTTAAATAGCCCCCACAACAAGATAGATTATTATTCATTCCAATCTTCCCCTTATAATGAAGCAGAGGGTGATCAAACGATCACTCTCATTTTATTTTGTTTGATCCCGATCATCTTCCTTTTTTGTTATTTTTCGTATCCTCTTTTCGAGTACGGGCCTGGAAAGCCAAATTTGTTTTTCACAACCTAAGCATTTTATTCTAAAATCAGCCCCCGTTCTCAAGATTTCAAACCTCTTACTTCCACAAGGATGTTGTTTTTTTAAATCAACGATATCTCCGACTTCCAACTTCATAGGCATTAAAATCACCTCTTTTCATCTGTTACCGGTTTTATTATTGTTCGTTATTATTATTTTTTCATAAGGAATCCCTATACCTGCTTCATCCAAGGCTTCTTTATACGTTTTTCTCATCAAACGCTCAACACCCCAATGCTCCATAGGTACAGTTTTGGCTGTGATTGAAATTGCAACACCGAACTTTTCCAATTTGGATACGCCCAACACAGAGGGCCCTTCCAAAATTTTATCATTCTCCGCTTTTAATTTTTCGCTGGCCCTTTCAAGCACATTCATGGCATTATCAATATTTTCTTCATAGGCAATAGATATTTCTACGAACGCCCTTGTTTTTCCACTGCTTTTATTAGCAACCCTGCCGATTTCCCCGTTAGGAATTATATGAAGGTTTCCGCCGAAATCCCTTATCTTGGTCACCCTCAATGCCATTTCCTCGACTATACCCTCGACTCCATTTATTTCAACATAGTTGCCTACTCCAAACTGTTCTTCAAATAGTATAAAAAAACCCGTTATAATATCCCTCACAAGATTTTGGGCACCAAATCCTAAAGCCAACCCGCCAATTCCGGCAGTGGCTATCAGCCCCGTAACCTCTATTCCAAAAAATTTAATAATTGCCGTAAACGCTATGAAATAGATAATATATTTGACCGCACTTTTCATGAGGCCCTTCATGGTATTTACCCTTATAAAATCTATATTCAATTTTGACTTTTTTTGTTTTTCAACAAATTTGTCGATGGTTGAATTAATAACTTTAATGAGGAGTCTTGCAATGATTATAATTAAAATTATTTTTATCGCTATCCTCATAATTTCGGAAAATTGTTTTGAACTCCTCAAAAAATCTATGTTTTCCTTAATTGTGCTTGTTAAAATTCTTCTAACATGTTCCATAAATATTCCCTCATTTGTTTTATATATTTAAATATTACAACAAGGCCCATTTTATTCAATATATTTGATTTGCCGATTTGATATAACAATCATATTGATTTAAAAATGGGCGAACTCCGTCCGCCCACATAAATAATTTTAAGTCATATGTTTTTTCATGGTTTCAATCACTTTTTGGGCCATCTGCCTGTTTCCTTCTACTGTGGGATGTATACCGTCAATATATAAATCTTCCTTCCCCTTTTTATTAACAGAATCATAAAATTCATTAAAAAAATCCACTGCTTCCATCTGCTGTCCATGGCTAAAATACAAGATCCAGTTTCTGAGTAGTGCTATCTTTTTGTTGATCTCTTTTAAATCTCCGGCCATATTGAGAACTTGTTTCGCCATAGAAGGTATTAAGGGCATGGGCACACCTAATATAGGCTGTATTCTGTAATGATACGCCTGATATACCATAGAGGCCAAATTAGAATATATTACGGCATCGGGTATTTGAAAAGCCAAGTCGTTAGATCCTCCCATTATCAATACATATGCAGGTTTTTCTTCCACAACATCCCGTCCGAACCTGGATAACATTCCCCCCGTAGTATCCCCACAGATACCCTTGTTTTTAACCTCTATCTCCAAATCCCTCTCTACTATCTGCGGCCAACTATCTTTTCTTGTCATTTTGAACCCGAAAGTCAAACTGTCTCCTATACAAACAAGTTTCACTTTTTCATCTCCCTATAAATTTTTCGTTTAACTATCAAACAGGCATGTTAAGAACTCCTCTTTGGTGATCCTTCCCAGATAATCATCAATCGGAAAGCCCTCCAATGC
>DASRMN010000143.1:0-7626 GCA_035647935.1 Clostridia bacterium
GGTATATACAAACCCGGATATAGATATATTAAAAAAGATTATACAATTAAAAGATGAAGGTGCAAACATACATCTGATAAGGAAGATGTTGGACAAAGAGGAAATAATAAAACTTCCGGCGGAGATATCGAATAATGAATCTCCTGCATATGCCACATATATGGACAATATAGAAAGGTTCAAGAGTGACATTGTTGAGGGACTGCAAGAGCAGTTCGGAGGATTGTTGCAGAGGGAACTACAAGAACAAGAAGAAAGAATTATAGAAAAAATAACACAAAAACAATTAGAACAAATACGAGTGGAAAACAGCAGATTAATGGATTATATAGCAGCAACAAGGGAAGAGGGAAAGAAAGGGAGTTTTTTCGGTAGATTATTTAATAGATAACCCACCCTATATTTTGACATATTAATGGTATAATATGTTCATATTAAATTAAAAGAAAGTCATGGAGGCCGAAAATGGAATGAAAGAAACAATTTATGTTATAGGACATAAAAATCCTGATTCAGATTCAATATGTTCAGCTTTAGCCTATGCAGAATATAAAAACATTGGTGGGAACGTAAATGCAATCCCTGTAAGACTTGGAGAAATAAATAGGGAAACAAAATTTATTCTTGGCTATTTTGGGGTAGAGGCTCCTATGTTTTTGGAAACTGTAAAACTTAGTGTTGAAGATCTAAATTTTGATAAGGTAGCTCCTGTCAATCCCGAAATATCATCGCGCATGGCCCTAGAATTAATGAAAAAAAACAGACTAAATAGTCTTCCCATCATAAATGAGAATGAACAATTAGAAGGGATTGTAACTATATCGGATATAATAGGTTCCTATATAGACATATGGGATAATAGTATACTGGGCAAATCCGGGACTTCTATAGATAATATTATAGATACCCTTGCAGCTGAAATTGTTGTATTTCCGGATAGGGCAAAACCTTTTATCGGGAAAGTTTTGGTCTTAGCTATGGAACCTGAATCTGTAAAAGGACATATAGAAGAAAATGATATAGTTATCTGCGGCGATAGAAGGGATGTACAAAAATTTGCCATTAATAGTGACATTTCGCTAATGATAGTAACAGGAAATGTAAAAATAGATGAAGAAATTATAGGGCTTGCTGAAAAAAAGAAATCCATTATTTTGGCTACTCCCTATGATACTTTTACAACGGCCAGACTGATAACCCAGTCTATACCAATAAAAAATGTAATGACCGGGGAAAATCTAGTAACATTTACTCCCGATGATTTGGTGAATAATGTGAGGGAAGAGATGTCTAAAACGAGATATAGGTCTTATCCGGTAATAGGTATTAACAATAGGGTAGTAGGATTGTTGTCTAGGTATCACTTAATTGCAAGCACAAAAAAGAAGGTTATACTGGTTGATCACAATGAACGTAGTCAGTCGATAGACGGCTTGGAAGAATGTGAAATACTTGAAATAATTGATCATCATAGGATAGGGGACATATTTACAGGGAGTCCTATATATTTTAGGAATGAACCTGTAGGCAGTACCTCAACAATAATTGCCTCTATATTTTTTGAAAATGGCCAAAGGCCTCCCAAGAAAATAGCGGGTATATTAGCGGCAGCAATAATTTCCGACACTTTGTTGTTTAAGTCCCCCACATCAACTAATATTGATAAAATTATGTTGGAAAGATTAGCAAAGATTATAGATTTAGATGTGGAAAATTTCGCTATGGAAATGTTCAAGGCCGGTACATCTCTGGAGGGGAAAACACCACAGGAATTGTTAAAGGAAGATTTCAAGATATTTAGCATAGAAGGAGAAAAAATAGGAATTGCCCAAGTGTATACCATGGATCCGGACAGCTTGGAGGACATGAAATCCGATTTAATATCGCTAATGGGGGAAAGAGCGAACAAATATGGATATTCCACGTTTATATTGATGTTAACAGACATATTTAACGAAGCCTCAGAAATGGTTGTGGTGGGCCAAAATAAAGAATTAATTGCTAATGCCTTTGAGAGGGAACTTCTGAACGGTTCATTTTACGTACCCGGTGTGCTTTCAAGGAAAAAGCAGGTAGTTCCCTTAATTACAAACGTTATAACAAACGCTAATATATAGCATATATTTTAAAAGAGATATTTTCATCTATTTAATAGTGTGTTGGAGACAGTTTATTTTGCATTTTTGTCAATATAATGTATAGTGTAGAGTAATGACGATGATGCATCGGGAATGGTTAGATAGTTCGCTATCCCTATTGCGCATATGAGGTGGTTAAATGTTTAAGGTCGGAATAATTACTTCCAGCGATAAAGGCTTCAGGGGTGAAAGGGAAGACCTGTCAGGGCCTATTATTGCAGAATTGGTAGAAGTAAAAGGTTATAAAGTTATGAGACAAACAATATTGCCTGATAATATAGAAGATTTAACAAAAGAGATGATCCATATGGCGGATGAGCTAAAAGTGGATTTAATATTAACTACAGGCGGCACAGGATTTAACAAAAGGGACGTTACTCCCGAGGCTACCCTCAGTGTTTGTGACAGAACAGCAAACGGTATTGCCGAGGCCATAAGGTATTACAGCCTTAGTATTACCCCTAGAGCAATGCTTTCTAGGGCTGTTTCGGGGATTAGGGGAAACACATTGATAATAAACTTACCCGGGAGTCCAAAGGCTGTCAAGGAGGCTCTGGATTATGCTTTGGACAGTATTTATCATGGATTGGAGATATTAACAGATAGAACAAGTGATTGTGCCGGGAAATAGGTGAACAGATTTAAATAATTTTGAAATTAGTGACGGGAGCAATTTTAATGGAGTTAACCAAGGAATATAACATAGTAAAAATAGACGGTGAAAATAAAACTGAGGTAGAAGACATAGTGGTATTAGAGTACTCACTGACCATTTCTATAGATGATGAGGAGGTTATAACCCTTTTATGCAGCCCCAAATCCCTGAGGTATCTGGCAATAGGATTTTTGTATTCTGAAGGCTTTATAAGGAGTTATTCCGAAATAGACAGTATTCAGATAGATGAAGAATGGGGAAAGGCCTATATCAGATTAAAGGTTAAAGGCATATCAGGTGAAAAATTACAAAGAAAAAAAACAATAACCTCAGGCGGTGGAAAGGGCACAGTGCTTTATAATATGTCAGACCTTTTAAAGTCCGGGAAAACAACAAATCCCCCAGATATATCAGTTTATGAAATAAAGAAGCTTATGGCGAAATTCGGTAGAAGTTCGGATCTCTTTCATGCGACGGGGGGAGTCCATGCTTGCGCTATATGTGATAACAATGATATAATATATTTTGAAGAAGACATCGGAAGACATAATGCGTTAGACAAAGTGTCAGGTAGGGCATTAATAGAAAACATGGATTTAAAAGACAAAATGATTTTGACTAGTGGGAGAATTTCCTCCGAAATGTTAATGAAGGCGGTAAAGATGGGCATTACAGTAGTAGTTTCCAGATCTGCTCCGACATCATCAGCTGTTCATATGGCCAAGGAATTAAATGTAGTTTTGATAGGATTTGCAAGAGGAGAAAAAATGAATATTTATAGCAATTTTTCGAGCTTAGGGTTCTAAAGCTGAATTTTAGCCAAGAATCAAAGCCTATGGGTATAAGAAGAAATTCTTGTGCCTCCCGTACTTGGAAAGGAAGATATTATGCAGCCTTTCTTCGGGCTGCTTTTTTGCTTGTTCAATCCTGAGTAAATAATTTGGATGAATACAAATCTGAAAACATTGGCAACGTAATAAAAGAAACTAGGTGATAAAGTGAGGGACTCATTTGGAAGAAAAATAAATTATCTTAGAATATCCTTAACAGACAGATGCAATTTCAGGTGTATTTATTGTATGCCGGAAAAGGGCATAGATGATAAACTGCACCATGAGGACATGTTGTCCCTAGAAGAGATATATATATTAATAAAAAATTTTGTAGAACTGGGGATTGACAAAATCAGGTTTACAGGCGGGGAACCTTTAGTTAGAAAAGGTATTGTGGGGCTAATAGATAAAGTAAGCAAACTAGAAGGGATTAAGGATTTAGCCATGACCACAAACGGTCGATTGTTAAAACAAATGGCCGGGCCCTTAAAAGAAGCGGGATTAAACAGAGTAAATATCAGTTTGGACACATTAGACCCTGAAAAGTTTTTAAAAATTACAAGATGTGGGGAACTGAATCCCGTATTAGAGGGTATTGATGAGGCTATAAATGTGGGTTTAACCCCGGTGAAGATTAACACGGTATTAATTGGCGGAATCAATGATAACGAAATAAGAGACTTGATAGACTTTACCGAGAGGGGAATAGATGTAAGGTTTATAGAATTAATGCCTATAGGGGAAGCTGCAGGTTTTGCTGAAGAAAGATTTATTCCCACTAATTCAGTTTTAGAAACTGTGAGTGAACTTGTTCCTATAGAAAGGGAGGATATATCCTCGCCTGCAATCTATTATACACTTCCCGGTGTTAAGGGTAAAGTGGGACTTATAAACCCTATTTCCTGTAAATTTTGTGCTAACTGCAACAGGGTCAGACTTACCTCCACGGGAAAATTAAAACTTTGTTTACATTCAGATAGGGAAATAGACCTTAAATTTGCATTGAGAAATAACAGAAATATTAAAAAGATTATTAAGGATGCTATATGGACAAAAGAAGACAGCCATCATTTGGAAGACGAACAGTATATAGTCAGGAATATGAATCAAATAGGGGGGTAGATATGGACGAGCTAACTCATTTCAATGAAAGCGGCAGGGCCCATATGGTAGAAGTAGGGGATAAAGACATAACCAAGAGAACTGCTATAGCCGGAGGGAAAATTATTATGAAGGCCGAAACCCTTCAAAGGATAAAAGACGGACTGATAAAAAAAGGAGATGTTTTATCGGTCGCCCAGATAGGCGGTATAATGGGAGCTAAAAAGACCGGCGAGTTGATTCCTATGTGTCATAATATATTTTTAACCGGGGCGGATATCAGATTTCAGTTTATTGAAAACGGTGTGGAAGTTGAGGCGGAGGTCAGTGCCATGGATAAAACCGGGGTTGAAATGGAAGCGCTAACCGCAGTCAGTCTGGCGTGTTTAACAATTTATGACATGTGCAAAGCCATAGATAGGGGCATGGAAATTCAGGACATAATGTTAATTAAAAAAGCGGGCGGAAGATCGGGTGTATATTTAAGGGAAAAATAATATAAAGATTTTTCATTCTATGTGTCGGGGGACATTTTGCTCGACACATTTTTATTTGATATATTTTAGTACACATAATGACCCCGGCTGAATAAATTAACAATATGCATCCAATATTCCGCCGAAAGAATTTTTATATAATAAATTGCATAAATACCTATCATTCCATTACAGTTTGCGGAATGTGGGATGTATAAATTATGAAATGTTATTGAAATTATAAACCATCAGATATATACAACATATTTTTGGAGGGAGGAAACCATAATGACGGAAAAGGGAAACATTAAAAGACTTTTGCCGGGAAGCAATACATCTATTGGATTTTATTCATACTTCGAATACATTATAAATCAAAAAGAAGCGAGAAGAATTTATTATTTCAAGGGTGGACCGGGTGTGGGAAAGTCATACATGATGAGAAAGATAGGTCATAAATTAGTCGAAAAAGGGTTAGATATAGAATTCCATCACTGTGCCGCAGATCCTGAATCCATTGATGCGGTTGTTATACCATGCATAAAAGTGGCTATAATAGACGGCACAACCCCCCATATTACCGATCCGAGGTACCCGGGTGTTACGGGGGTAACAGTTAATTTAGACGAGTTCCTAAATGAAGAGGGTTTAAGAAAGGTCAAAAATAGCATTATAGAATTTACAGAAGATAATAAAAACATCTATGTCAGGGTATATAAATATCTGGCGGCGGCAAAACTGATACATGATGATATTGAATGGATTAATAATTATTCCATGGATTATAAAAAAGCCAGCGAAGAAACTGATGGGTTAATAAATAAATATATGAGTATTGTTGAAAATAAAAATAAATTTGGTAGGGAAAGACACCTTTTCGGGAGTTCGTATACTTTGAAGGGCAGGGTAGACCATGCGGAGACTTTTATCGGCATAATAGGGAAGATTATTTACATAAAAGGGGATGATGGTACGGGAAGATCAACCTTACTCAAAAGGTTATCGTTTGTGGCGTTGAATAAGGGTTATGATGTAGAAATCTACCATGAACCATTGGTACCGGAAAAAATAGAATCCATTGTTATTCCGGAACTCAATTTGGCCTTTACAACAAACAGTAAATTTTCTGATAAGGAAACGGTTGATTTAGATACATATATAGATGAAACAAAAATTAAGAAATATAAAGGGGAGTTAAAACATAGTAGAAAAGTTTTCAACGGGTTGTTGAATGATGCCTTTGCTTATTTGGGTAAAACCAACGCCGTTCATAATGAAATGGAGAAGTATTATTCATCGAACATTTTTTATGAAGGTCTGGATAAGGTCAGAGAGGACATATTAGGGGAGATAACCCGAATGATTTAAATTAAATAACGAAACAAAAACCGGGCGATTACATTATAAAATGTGATTATAGCCTTAGGCAAAAGGGCTATAGGCGATATTCACAAGCTAAATTGTAATCGCATGTATTTTTTGCAGAATGCCTTGTTTACAGTTAGGGTTTATTTTGTTTTGGGACAGATTTTTTATTAGTGGGAGCCTGGTGTGACCAAATGCTTTCGCCATCACTGAATATAACAACCGTTTGTTGTAAATCCGTACGATAAATAAGGATCTCGGATTGAACAAGGCGTGTTATAACTTCTTTATGGGGGTGGTTATAAGGATTGTTGATACCGAGTGAAATAAGTGCAATTTCCGGGTTGACATAGTCCAGAAACTGTTGGGTTGTCGAAGCGTTACTTCCATGGTGCCCAATATTCAGTACATTTGCATTTAAATCATTTTTACTGTATGTGTATATTAAATCCATTTCTGCTTCATGCTCCATATCACCGGTGAAGAGAAATGATTTATTTTTATAATCCAGTCTGAAAACGATGCTCCACAAATTCAGATTATCTCCATAGTCCTTTATGGGGCCTAAAAAATGCAGGTTAATATTCTTATCAAATTCGATAATACTGTTTGGGTGGGGAGTATCGATAACGAGGCCCTTGGATTCTATAGCATCAAGTAATTTTTCAAAAGTGACGCCGGTATGAAGTTTTTGGGGCATAATAATTTTTTTTATGTTAAAATTATTAACAATTTCAGGTAAACCCCCTATATGATCGGTATGGGGATGTGTGCCTATAAGCAAATCGATTTTGTTAACTCCATGTCCTAATAAGTAGGATTTTACCTTTTTTCCCTGAGAGGTTTCTCCCGCATCAATTAGAATTGTTTTGTTATTAGGTGTGATTATTAGAATACTTTCTCCCTGCCCTACATCAATCATATGTATCGACAAAACACCATGGGTTCGGTTACACCCGACAAATACGAACAGGGTCAGGGATAATATAATAAGGAGTGCGGAAGTAAATTTAATATCAATTTTCACATAATTTCCCCCCAATGAGTAAGACTTATGG
>DASRMN010000144.1:0-8742 GCA_035647935.1 Clostridia bacterium
AACACAAAAATGCATTATAATATTGCCGAAGTGTTGGCAGCCTTGAGGAACCAAGGTATTTACAATCTGAGCGAGGTAGAGTTCGCCGTGTTGGAAATCGATGGCAAGATAAGTGTACTTAAAAAATCTCAACACAGGCCCCTGACACCTAAGGACATTAATGTTCCAACTCAATATGAAGGCCTTTCCTCTATCGTCGTCAGTGATGGAAAAATACTATCAAAAAACTTACAAAATAATAATCTTAATCGCGATTGGTTGGAAAATAAGTTAAAAGAGCAGGGGATTAACAACATATCCCGCATATTTTTAGCTTCATTGGCCACAGATGGTTCGCTGTACGTAGACCTAAAAGACAGTTCAACTGACAATACCACCCCTATACCGCTAACATGATCGTTTTACATTCTCAGGAAAACAGCAAAAAGGGAAGCAGCAATCCTATCTTTATGCTTTACGTTAGGAGCCGCCTCCGGCAAATTATTATATTTACTTAGATTAAACTCATCAGATCACGATATTCTACATTTAACGATTTTGACACATTCATATTTGTACATACGCCATTATAGTAATTTACACCAGTAGCAATAACTCTATTTTTCCTTGCTGCTTCTTTAAGCCCTAAATTAGCTATCTGCAAACCATAAGCCAAGGTAGCGTTAGTAAGTGCTACTGTGGATGTCCTGGGAACCGCACCGGGCATATTCCCGACACAATAATGAACAACGCCCTCCTCTATAAAAACAGGATCATCATGATAGGTTATTTTTGAAGTCTCGCAACAACCACCTTGGTCAATAGATACATCAACAATAACCGCACCATTTTTCATAAACTTCAAGTGTTCACGCCGGATAACCTTTGGAGTAACACCGCCGGGAACAAGCACCGTTCCAACCACAAGATCGGCTTTCGATACAGCCCTACGGATATTACGTTCTGAGGCATAGAGCGTGGTTACACCTGTTCCGAAGATATCATCAAGGTATTGAAGCCTAGCGAGATTAATATCAAGCACAGTCACTTGTGCCCCCATGCCAATAGAGGCCTTGGCCGCATATGTGCCGGCAATTCCGCCGCCGACAATAACGACCTCCCCGCGTTCAACGCCGGGAACGCCACCCAACAAGATACCACGACCACCGTAGGAGCTTTCAATATATTTTGCACCTTCCTGAATGGACAAACGTCCCGCAATCTCAGACATTGGACGCAGACAGGGCAAACCACCATTATCTACCATAGTTTCGTAAGCAATTGCATTCGTTTTCGATTTTGCCAGTGCTTCGGCCTGTTGCTTATCTGTTGCTAGGTGAAGATATGCATAAAGGATAAGCCCCGGGCGCAAAAGTTTATATTCTTCCGGCAACGGTTCTTTCACCTTTACCATCATATCGACAGAAGCATATACTTCTTCCATGGTGAGAAGTATTTCAGCTCCGGCTTCAATATAATCCGCATCGGGAAAACCGGCACCGTCTCCTGCACCGGTTTCAATATAAACAAGATGTCCTGCAGCAGTATACGCAGCAGCATTATCCGGAGTTATACCAACTCTATACTCATGTTGTTTTCTCTCTTTTATAGTACCTATAATCATAATTCCTTCCCCCTTTTCTTCCTGTATAATTACTTATGCAAATTGTTCCCGGTTTTATTATTAAAATTTATTATAACATATTCTGTGTGTTCCCGGTTTATTAATAATAAAACAAGGCTATATCCTAAAAAATACGGACAGCGCCCTGCTTTTTAATTAAATTCGGATAGCACCCTATTCTTTAATTAAATTTTACAGGACTATTTCATAGGTTTTTGGGATAATTCAGTATACATGTTTTTTATTGATTTAAAATCCTCCCAAGCATCTCTTTTTTTATTACTATCCCGTAAAATTGCCGCCGGATGATAGGTTGCCATTATATTGAATTTACCCCTTTTGTACCAGATGCCCCTATTCTTAGTAATCTTAAAATCCTCCTGTATTATATTTTTTGCTGCAACAGCACCTAAACATATTATAATATCAGGATCCACTATTTTTACCTGCCATCTTAGAAAATCAATACACCTTTCACTTTCTTCCGCTAGGGGATTCCTGTTGTTTGGGGGCCTGCATTTAACTATGTTAGTTATGTATACATCTGCTCTCGTTAGATTAATAGCTACCAACATTTTATCGAATAATACCCCCGCTTTTCCTACAAAAGGCCTGCCCTGTTTGTCCTCATGATATCCGGGGCCTTCTCCGATAAACATGATAATATTTTCTTTACTTCCCTCACCAAACACCGCATTGGTCCTAGTCTTTGATAAAGGGCATCTATTGCACCTTTGTACAATTGCTTCCAGTTCGCTTAGACTGTACACGTTTAATCCCCCATTTATAGAACACCGATAACATTATTTACCGGGTGTGATTGTTTCCATCCCCACACCATAGGGAACACTTTCAGCTAGGATTTATTCCTTGTTGAAACAATAACACCTACTGCAAACATTATACAATAGATATAATCGATGGACAATACGCGATTGAGTTCTTTTGTCACCCTCGTTCGGCACATAAAAAACCGGGACACAGTTTCTTATAATTTAAGCAAACTGTACCCCGATCATAATAATCAGTTTATACCACTGTTATGGAGATATTTTTTTTATCCATACGTTAGATTTTTTGCATATATGTCCCCGATTAACCACACAGAACGTTGTCAATTAGCGGGGATAGCGTAATGATGCTTGTGCAGCGGCCAATTTTGCAATGGGCACACGATATGGTGAACACGAAACATAGTCTAATCCCAGTAAATGACAAAACTCTATTGAATTTGGCTCCCCGCCATGTTCGCCACAAATACCCAATTGAATATCCGGTTTTACTGCTTTGCCCAAATTTACAGCAGTTTGCATTAATTGACCCACGCCCTCTCTGTCTATTCTCTGAAAGGGATCCTTTTCGAATACGCTTTTATCTATATATTCTCTAATAAATTTGCCTGCATCATCCCTCGAAAAGCCAAATGTCATTTGAGTCAAATCATTGGTCCCGAAGGAGAAAAAATCTGCTTTTTCTGCAATTTTGTCAGCAGTAATACAAGCCCTTGGAATTTCTATCATCGTTCCCACTAGGTATGGAATGCTCATATCATTTTCCTCAAATACCATGGCTGCAACATTTGTTATTATTTCTTTTACATATTCAAGCTCCCTAACTTCTCCAACTAACGGTACCATTATTTCCGGAATTATCTCAAGCCCCGTTGATTGGTGAACATCAATAGCAGCCTCCAGTATTGCTCTGGCTTGCATGGCGTATATTTCCGGATAGGTAACAGCCAAACGGCAACCTCTATGTCCCAGCATGGGATTTACCTCTTGTAAATTGTTTACTACATCTGCAAGCCTTTCCTTGGACACTTCCATCTCTTCAGCTAATTGTATTATATCTTCTTCCCTACTAGGTAAAAATTCATGCAACGGCGGGTCTAATAATCTGATGGTAACAGGTAATTCTTTCATTTCCCTGAATATATCCATAAAATCTTCTTTTTGCACGGGCAATAGTTTGGCTAGGGCCTTTTCCCTATCTTCCAGCGTGGTTGACAATATCATCCGTCTAACAGTAAATATCCTAGATTGTTCAAAAAACATATGTTCCGTCCTGCAAAGACCTATGCCTTCCGCTCCGAACTTTAATGCCTGCTTAGCGTCCTTATATGTATCTGCATTTGTTCTGATTTTTAATTTTCTGAACTCATCTGCCCATTTCATCAAAACTGCGAAATTTCCTGAGAATTCCGGGGTTTGGGTCTTAATTTCACCTTCATATACGATGCCCTCATTACCGTTTAGAGATATATATTCACCTTCATTGAATTTTTTATCCCTGACCTTCATAACTTTATTTATATTGTCAATGCGAATTTCACCTGCTCCCGCTACACAACATTTGCCCATGCCCCTTGCTACCACAGCTGCATGTGAGGTCATTCCCCCTTTTGCCGTAAGTATGCCTTCTGCCGCTACCATTCCTCCTATATCCTCGGGAGAGGTTTCCACACGGACTAAAATTGCTTTTTCACCCGCTTCTTTTGCCTTTATCACATCCTCCGGTGTAAAATAAATTCTACCCGTGGCGGCACCCGAGGAAGCCGGCAGCCCTTTTGTAACAACAGTAGCTTCCTTGAGTGCAGTTTCTTCAAATGTAGGATGTAAAAATTGGTCCAGCTGCAAGGGTTCTATCCTAAGTATAGCCTCCTCTTTGGTGATTAAGCCTTCTCCAACCATATCTACCGCTATGTTAACAGCCGCCATAGCGGTCCTTTTTCCTGTTCTTGTTTGCAATATATAAAGTTTTTCGTTTTCAATCGTAAATTCAATATCCTGCATTTCTTTATAATGTTTTTCCAGTAATTCTGTAACGCCTACAAATTCCTCGTACACCTCCGGCATTTTATCCTTTAGTGCCTCTATTTGCTCAGGTGTGCGAATTCCGGCTACCACATCTTCGCCCTGTGCGTTTAACAAAAATTCACCGAATAATTTTCTCTCACCTGTAGAAGGGTTCCTCGTAAATGCCACACCCGTTCCGCATTTCTCTCCCATATTACCGAAAACCATGGATTGAATGTTTACGGCTGTTCCCAGATCATCAGGTATATCATGTAATTTTCTATATATTTTAGCTCTTTGATTGTCCCATGATTCAAATACAGCTTCTATAGCTATGAGAAGTTGTTCTTCCGCGTCCTGAGGGAAATTTTTTCCCGATTCTTTTTTAACAACCCTCTTAAATTCTTCAGTTATGTCCCTCAAATCCTCTGCAGTTAAGTCTATATCATCTTTAATATTCTTGTCGTTTTTTCTTTTCTCGAGAATGGTATCAAATTTATATTTTTCTATATTAAGGGCCACATCCCCAAACATTTGAATAAATCTTCTATAACTATCATATGCAAAACGTTCATTGTTAAAGGCTTTAGCAATCCCCCTGACAGACTCATCGTTTAATCCAAGGTTTAATATGGTATCCATCATGCCGGGCATAGAAACTACAGCCCCGGACCTGACAGAAATTAACAGAGGGTCTGTCTTACTGCCAAATTTTTTGTTCATGGTGGCTTCCAGAGCCTTTAGTTCTTTTAGTACTTCCTCTTTTAATTCAGGCCATAGTTGGCCGTCATTTTTATAATATTGATTACACGCCTCTGTTGTTATAGTGAACCCGGGCGGAACGGGAAGCCCTACCTTAGTCATCTCTGACAGGTTTGCACCTTTTCCTCCCAGTAAAGATTTCATTTCCAAGTTTCCCTCTTGGAAAGAATAAACTAGTTTCTTCATAACAACACCTCCAATTTTTTATGGTCATATAAATATTGCACTTATTACATGCTATTAGAAAATTTATACCCCATATTTTTGAATATTCCCAAAATGATACTTGCGCTTTCCTCAACAGCTCTCGATGAAACATTAATAACAGGACAATCTAATTTTTTCATAATTCCTTCGGCATAGTCCAGTTCTTCTAGAATTCTTTGCATACTTGCATAACTTGCTTCGTTTTTTAACCCTAGGGCCTTCAACCTTTCCCTGCGTATTTCAATCAATTTTATCGGGTCTGTAGTTAGTCCTATAATTTTTTTCGGCTCAATTTCGTACAGTTCCCTTGGGGGCAAGACTTCCGGTACGAGCGGAATGTTGGCGACCCTTAAATTTTTATGTGCCAAATACATACTAAGAGGAGTCTTGGATGTTCTTGAAATTCCGATTAACACTATATCGGCACGCTTTAATCCCCTAGGGTCCCTGCCATCATCATATTTAACTGCAAATTCAATCGCCTCTACTTTTTTAAAATATCTTTCGTCCAGTCTCCTGATCAGGCCGGGTTCCTGTTTGGATGGAATTTCCAGCACAGTCTCCATGGCATTTAAAACAGGGGTCATTATATCGACACACGGAATGTTTAATCTTCCGGCTCTATCTAACAGTATATCTTTTAGCTCTGGGACAACCATTGTGAACATTATGACCGAATTTTCGTTTCTGGCTTCTGCCAGTATCTCTAAAATTTGCTGTTCTTCATTTATATAAGGGAACCTTCTTATTTCATAATTTTCAACATTGAACTGGCTAATAGCTGCTTTAGAAACTGCTTCTGCTGTTTCTCCTATTGAATCTGATATGACATAAATAATAATACTTGTGCTACCCATTTTTCTCCTCCTAGTCTTTGCATAGTTCTACAAATAGTTTTGTAATGCTACTTTTAGATATTCTACCGAGTATTTTAATTATCTCCTGTTCTCCTTCTCTTTCCCTCAGTACTACCGGGAGGCTGTCTACCTCATGATCTATAATTTTAACTGCAGCCTGGAGCACATTGTCCCCCGGTGATATGGTAACTATGTTAGGACTTCTCGTCATAATCATTCCTATTGGTACCTTGTTAGTATCTATACCACCCATAGCGCCCTTTAAAAAATCTTTTCGTGATACTACCCCAACAAGTGAACCTTCAGAAACAACAAAAATGGTTCCGACATCTTCTAAAAACAATGTAACTATACCGTCATAGACTGAACTTTTTTCTGTCACAATAATAGGCAATGACATAATATCCTCTACCTTTATGCCTTTCACCTTTTGTGCAAAAATGTTTATGTTTGACTCACCCGCATAGAAATATCCGACTTTTGGCCTTGCATCTAAAATTCCAATCATAGTTAAAATTGCCAAATCCGGCCTTAATGTGGCTCTTGTCACGTTAAGGTATTTTGCGATTTGCCTACTTGTAATAGGTTCGTTTTCTTGCACAATTTCTATGATTTTTCTTTGTCTATTTGAGAGTTCTATGAAGATCACCCCTTTTTATGTGTTATGCTATTTCCCAATGTGCTATATTATATACATAACTTATCATATTTAACATTGTTTTTCCATAATTTTATTGTGCTTGTTGAAAAAGGTAATCTAATATTTTAGTTTTTCATTTAGGTAACATTCCAACTGTTCAATAGCAACCCTTACCTGTTCCATGGTATCTCGGCATCTTATTGTAACACAATTATCTTCTAAAGAATCAAAATCAAAGGTAACACAGAAAGGTGTACCTATTTCATCATGCCTTCTGTATCGTCTGCCTATGCTTCCGGAATCATCATAATCAACCATATAACTTTTAGAAAGCATTCTATAAATTTTTGTAGCATGTTCTTTAAGCTTTTTGGAAAGTGGAAACACCGCCACTTTAAAGGGAGCTAGTATGGGATGCATTTTTAGTACTACCCGTGTATCTTTTTCATTTATAATTTCCTCGGTATAGGAATCAATTAAAAATGCTAAAACGAGACGATCTACACCTACAGAAGGCTCTATGCAATAGGGAATGTACTCTTCGTTGGTAACCGGATCTTGATAGATAAGATTCTCGCCAGAATGTTCACCATGCTGTTTTAAATCAAAATCTGTTCTATTAGCAATGCCCCAGAGCTCCCCCCAACCAAATGGAAATTTATATTCAAAATCGGTTGTTGCTTTACTGTAATGTGATAATTCTTCTTCTCCATGTTCGCGAAGACGAAGGTTTTCTTCATTCAAGTTTAGATTCAACAGCCAATCCCTACAAAAATTCCTCCAATAATCAAACCATTTTGTGTCTTCCCCAGGTTTGCAAAAAAACTCTAATTCCATTTGTTCAAATTCTCTGGTTCTGAATATAAAATTACCGGGAGTAATTTCATTTCTGAATGCCTTTCCAATTTGCCCTATTCCAAACGGTATCTTTTTCCTTGATGCTCTCAAGACATTTTTGAAATTCAAAAAAATTCCTTGTGCTGTTTCAGGTCTCAGATATATTTCTGTGCCCGAATCTTCGGTTACCCCCTGAAAGGTTTTAAACATCAAATTAAATTGACGGACATCGGTAAAATCATGTGTGCCGCATTCAGGGCAGGTGATGTTTTTCTCCTCTATATATGATCTCATTCTCTCATTGGTCCAAGAATCTGCAACAACCTCTTGATTATGTTCATGCATATAATCTTCTATTAATTTATCCGCCCTAAAACGGGATTTGCATTTTTTGCAATCCATTAACGGATCACTGAAACCTTCAATATGGCCCGATGCCTCCCATGTTTTCGGATTCATTAAGATGGCAGAGTCCAATCCCACATTATACTTGTTCTGCTGTATAAATTTTTTCCACCATGCTTTTTTGATATTGTTTTTCAGTTCTGTTCCAAGCGGCCCGTAATCCCACGCATTTGCGAGACCTCCATATATTTCCGAACCCGGAAATATAAAGCCCCTTGATTTCGTTAGCGAAATGATTTTTTCCATTACTTTTTCTGTTTCCATTTTGTTTGCCTCCATTCAATGTTTTTTGAGTGAGCTTCGAATGAATTCGAAGCTACGTTGTTTTGGTAGGGGACACAGAGGGACGGCCCCTGCTGTGCCCTGTCCGTCCTAGGATGACAAAAGCAAAAGTCTTTCATCCCTAACTTTTTAAAGTTAGGGACGAAAGACTTTTCTTCCGCGGTTCCACCCTATTTGGCTAAAAACCCACCTTAATTAACATCACTCAAAAGTGCCTTTTACTGATACACTGCCGAGCTTACACCATCCCCGGTTCGCTAATACAAAATCAGTTACTCTTCTCTATCATCGCGATGTGTTATTTAATTTAAATCTAATCTAACAAATTATATCGGGTTTGTCAATAATGGTGTT
>DASRMN010000145.1:0-3052 GCA_035647935.1 Clostridia bacterium
ACTTACGCTTACCGCCTACTACCTTGCTGTCTACGCTTAACATCACAAGTCGCCCGGTGATGTTCAAGACTCGCTATGAGTGGTTTGCTAGACCTTGCTCAGCGGGGTTCCCACCCGCTATATGATACGCCCTTAGCTTGGCGCACGAACCGTCCCCCTGTTTGTTCCATCAATTTGACCTCGCCCTTTGGGCTCGACAAATTGGGTATCACTCCCACTCTACCGTTGCAGGTGGTTTAGCGGTGATATCGTATACCACTCTATTTACTCCCTTTACCTCATTTACTATTCTGGTTGATATAATATTTAATACATCATGGGGCATTCTAAACCAATCTGCTGTTGTGGCATCCACGCTTGAAATTGCACGAATGGCAATTGTATGTACATAGGTTCTTTCCCCGTCTACTACTCCAACACTTTTAATGTTCGGAAGTACCGCGAAATATTGCCAGATTTCATCTTCTAGGTTGGCATTTTTTATTTCTTCCCGGACTATGGCATCCGCTTCCCTCACAATGTTTACTTTTTCATCCGTTATTTCGCCTAACACCCTGACTGCAAGTCCGGGACCCGGAAAAGGTTGTCGCCATACAAGTTCATGGGGTAATCCTATTTCTTCCCCTACCATTCTTGCTTCATCCTTATAGAGCTGTCTGAGAGGTTCTATTAATTCAAAATCTACATCCTCAGGCAATCCTCCTACATTATGATGACTTTTTATGCCTGATCCGCCTTTCCCCCCACTTTCTATTACATCCGAATATATGGTGCCCTGCACCAAGAAATTAAATTTCCCGAGTTTGTAGGATTCTTCCTCGAATACCCGAATAAACTGTTCTCCGATTATTTTTCTCTTTTGTTCGGGATCTTCTACCCCTTTCAATTTATCAAAAAATCTATCTTTAGCATTTACACGGACAAAACTCATTTTAAACCGGTTCTTAAATAAATCTTCCACCCAATCCCCCTCATTTTTTCTCATAAGCCCATGATCAACAAAAATGCATGTTAATTGGTCCCCTATGGCTTTGTGCACGAGCACCGCGGCGACGGTGGAATCAACCCCGCCGGATAGGGCGCATATTGCTTTTTTGTTTCCAACTTTGTTTTTGATTTCGTTGACTTGTTCGTCTATATATTTTTTAACATCCCTGCCATTTCTCATATATATCACCTTTTTTATTCATTATTAAAGCAAACAGGGGGACGGTTCTTCTGTTTGACAATTATTTTGAAATGAAGAAATCCGGAAAAGTCCCTATTGTCAAACAGAAGAACCGTCCCCCTGTTTGTCCAGAAGAACCGTCCCCCTGTTTGTCTTATCCTTCTATGCTATAGTTGGGTGCTTCTTTTGTGATTATTATATCGTGGGGATGGCTTTCTCTTAATCCGGCTCCCGTAATGCGTACGAATTTGCCGTTTTCTTGCAAATCCTTTATTGTTGGGGTTCCGCAGTAACCCATGCTTGCCCTTAATCCACCGATTAATTGATATATGGTGTCTCTCACGCGTCCCTTATAGGGTACCTTGCCTTCTACGCCTTCAGGCACTAATTTTCCGCCGTCTTCTTGGAAATAGCGATCCCTACTTCCCTTCTCCATGGAAGCAATCGATCCCATACCTCTGTATACCTTAAAGCTTCTGCCGCTAAATATTATGGTCTCCCCGGGGCTCTCTTCTGTTCCGGCAAACAAGGAACCTATCATGGCAACACCGGCACCTGCGGCTATGGCTTTCGGTATATCGCCCGAAAATTTAATGCCTCCGTCCGCAATAACGGGAATCCCGTACTCTTTTGCTACTTTTGAACAATCATAAACAGCGGTAATTTGCGGAACACCTATCCCGGCAATTACTCTGGTTGTGCAAATAGAGCCCGGTCCGATACCGACCTTGATGGCATCAGCGCCCGCTTCTATCAATTCTTTTGCTGCTTCCGCCGTTGCAATATTCCCCGCAACAACCTGGAGGTCTTCGTATTTTTCCTTCACCGCTCTGACAGCCTCTATTACCCCCTTAGAATGTCCGTGTGCGGTGTCTATAACTATAACATCTACCTTTGCATTATATAACGATTCTACCCTTTCCATGATATCTTTGGAAACTCCAACCGCAGCACCGGCCAATAGTCTCCCGGTGTCATCCTTCGATGAATTCGGGAATTGTATCGCTTTTTCTATATCTTTAATTGTAATCAAACCTTTTAACATGCCTTTTTCGTCTACTAGAGGTAACTTTTCTATCTTATGGGCCATAAGTATGTCTTTGGCTTGGTCCATAGTTACCCCTTCCCTTGCGGTAATCAGGTTATCTTTTGTCATTGCTTCGTATATTTTCTTCTCATAATTTGTCTCAAATCGTGTATCTCTGTTGGTGATAATCCCCACAAGTTTACCCTTTTCCGTGATTGGCACCCCTGAAATTCTGTATCTCGCCATTAATTCCAGAGCATCCCCCACTGTATGATTCGGGGATAAAAAAAATGGGTCTACAATAACACCATGTTCGCTTCTTTTAACTTTGTCCACTTCTAATGCTTGTTCCTCTATAGACATATTTTTGTGAATAATCCCAATTCCGCCTTCCCTCGCCATGGAAATGGCCATTTTGGCTTCGGTTACTGTATCCATCCCTGCACTCATTAACGGAATGTTGAGTTTAATTTTTTTGGTTAAATATGTGGAAACATCGACATGACTCGGCAAAACTTCCGATTTTGCCGGAATCAATAATACATCATCAAAAGTTATTCCTTCTTTTACGATTTTATTCTCCATAACATTCCCTCCATTCAATTCCATTTTAATTTATATATTACATGAGATAATTTTTATAAATTTTCAATAAGACCTGAAGTTTTGTTACAGATAAAACTATCAAATTGCATACATATTGTCAAGTTTTTTGAATCATAAATGGTCAAACAGAAGAACCGTCCCCCTGTTTGATTAAATGGTCAAACAGAAGAACCGTCTTTGTAAATGGTCAAACAGAAGAACCGTCCCCCTGTTTGAGTCCCCCTGTTTGACTCTATTTTCCAGCTATATAT
>DASRMN010000146.1:0-2887 GCA_035647935.1 Clostridia bacterium
GTTGATCAATGATACATTTATAATATTACCTGTTGTGAAATTACTTGGTTTTACTGTCGGTGGAGTAGAAATGAACAGCATTTCCAGAGTTTTGTTTATATGTATAGTGCCAAATTTACTTTTAATTCTGGCATACATTGCACTCGTTGTCAGGGATTTGATATGCAGCAAGAAGGGTTTAGACGGCGGCACCGCATTCGGGCCGGTCAGCGGCAAATAAAAAATTATTCCGGATGCGGTTATATAATTACTAACTGTCAGATGAATTATATGTAGTAGGTGAATAGATAATGAAATCTAATGTACCAAAATTTGATTCAAGGAATAAAAAAGAAGGTATAAAGGCCCTATTTTTAACACAAATATTTCTTATAATGACAGTTACGCTCTATTTATGTATGATTAAATGGGGGCTGATAGATGAACGATATTATTCTATCAGTGTAGATGCAATGTTAGCAACCCTGCTTTTATTGAGTGGATTGATTGGGGTAGGTTCTATTTGTTTATTTAATGAGGTAGAAAACCTGCTGGAAAAAGAAAAAGAATATGAAATACAAAAATTTCAGATCATGCAGATGCAGGAATCCAACGACCTGTTAAGAGCACAAAAACATGACTTTTCAAATAACCTGCAGGTGTTGTGGGGGTTGTTGAGCCTAGGAAATATGGAAAAGGCAAAGGAATACCTAGACAAATATAGCGGAAGGCTAAATATAGACGAAAAGGAGTTAATACAACTCAGCGGGATATCCTGTACACATTTGCATACCTTATTGTTGAATAAAGCATACAAATGCAAAAACAAGGGAATTGAAATTAATTATTGCATACAACCTTCTGTCTCATTAGAGGAGTTTAACCCGGTTGATATAGTTGGCATATTGGGAAATTTGATGGATAATGCTATATATGAAGTTGAAAAGCTGGGGGCGGGGTATGGTTCCGTTGCCGTGGATATTTGCTGTGATGAAAAGGAATATGTTTTTCGGATTAACAATAAAGGCACTGTTATACCCGAAGAAACAATAGCTAGAATATTTGAAAAAGGGTTTACCACCAAGGGTGATGAAGGCGAAGGATTTGGATTATATAATGTGAAGGGAATAGTGAAGAAATATGATGGGAAAATACATATAAAAAGCGATGCTTGTACCGGGACCAGTTTTAGTGTTTATTTGCCCAAAGAAAGGGCAGGAAAGCATACCTTACTGACAAAAGTCATGGGTGAGATCCGATTTTTTTGTTAAAATTAAATAGCGATGTCGAATATGTTCAGAATTTTATAGTTGTATACTTCCCCCCTTTTATATATAATAGTAATAATATACTCATTTGTATGTGGAACGAAAAATTGAGTGTTGTATAATGAGTACAATTAGGGGGGAATTTAAAATGGCGAGAAAAATGAGAACAATGGACGGCAACTCGGCCGCTGCTTATGTTGCTTATGCATTTACAGATGTAGCTGCTATATATCCTATTACACCGTCTTCAAATATGGCAGAGCATGTTGATGAGTGGAGCGCTAAGGGACAAAAAAATATTTTTGGGCAAACAGTGCAGGTTACGGAAATGCAATCTGAAGCGGGAGCTGCCGGCGCTGTTCACGGATCTTTGGCTACAGGTGCTTTAACTACTACCTTTACCGCATCACAGGGTTTATTGTTGATGATACCCAATATGTATAAAATTGCAGCCGAATTATTACCGGGAGTGTTTCATGTGAGTGCCCGTGCGCTTGCAGGTCATGCACTTTCTATATTCGGTGATCATTCTGATGTAATGGCTACGAGACAAACAGGTTTTGCCTTGCTTGCAGCCGGCGGTGTTCAGGAAGTGATGGACTTATCGGGTGTGGCCCATCTGGCTGCTATAAAAGGAAGGATTCCTTTTATAAGTTTTTTTGATGGTTTTAGAACTTCACATGAAATGCAAAAAATTGAGGTATTAGAATATGATGAATTTGCAAGCCTTGTGGATTGGGATGCTATCAAGGAATTTAGGAATAGCGGACTAAATCCGGAACGCCCCTGTCTAAGGGGCTCAGCTCAAAATCCGGATATTTATTTCCAAGCTAAGGAGACTTCAAATAATTATTATACACCTATTCCGGACATAGTAAACGATTATATGAAGGAAATAACCAAATTGACCGGAAGGGATTATGCGCCGTTTATATATTATGGAGCAGAAAATGCGGAAAATGTCATTATTGCAATGGGTTCCGTAACATCTACGGCGGAGGAAGTAGTAGATTATCTGAATGCAAAAGGCGAAAAGGTAGGTTTAATTAAAGTACATCTTTATAGACCTTTCTCGGAGAAATACTTTTTTGATGTTTTACCGAAAACAGTAAGAAAGATTGCTACACTTGACAGAACCAAGGAACCCGGCTCATTGGGAGAACCATTATACCAAGACATCAAAACCTTGTTTTTCGATAAAGAAAATGCTCCGCTAATAGTTGGCGGAAGGTATGGGCTAGGTTCTAAGGATACTACCCCGGCGCAAATTAAGGCCGTGTTTGATAATCTCAAATCAGAAAAACCTAGGGATGGTTTTACAATCGGTATAATAGATGATGTAACACATACATCTTTGTCTGTAGAAGAAAATGTTGTAACAGCTCCTGAAGGAACGATCAGATGTAAATTTTGGGGTTTAGGCTCGGATGGTACTGTAGGGGCAAATCAAAGTGCTATACAGATTATCGGTGATAATACGGATATGTATGCACAGGCATATTTTGCCTATGATTCTAAAAAATCCGGCGGGCTCACAGTTTCACATTTGCGTTTCGGCAAACAACCTATTAAATCAACCTATTTAATCGATGAAGCGGATTTTATTGCATGTCATAATCAAGGATATGTATATATGCTGT
>DASRMN010000147.1:0-3587 GCA_035647935.1 Clostridia bacterium
ATTTTCATATAATTATAACTTTGTTGGATTATGAAATGAAAATTTCGGATGTTTTAAAATCCATAAAAGTATCCTCTCTAGAAAATAAAAGAATATTGATTGATACTGCGTTGGTTTCCGGCATAAACAAATATAGATTTATAGAATGTAAAATAAATACTGACGGAACAGTTGATTTGAGTGACTATAAGTACATAGATATTAATTCTAACATATTAAAAATAGCTAACAATATAATACGGAAAGAACCCATTAAGCTTAATAATTCTATACTAACTGTTCCACAAATAGACTATATAAAAGGTTTATTGAGTTATAATAATTAATGATTAAATTTACTAAATTGGATTGCAAATTGTAGGGGCGACCTGTGGTCGCCCGTTTATGATTACAACGATATCTTACAATGTATATGGGGGAGACCAAGGGTCTCCTGCTTTTAAAAAGCGGGGTAGGCCTGTGTGTCTGCCCACAATTATTACAACCACGTACCAAATTTTCTGATATACATATTTTTAGCCACCTGAATCGACCAAGAATAGGCCAACAATATACCTATGAGCCAAGGGAAATATGACAACGGTAAGGGCTGTAATCCTGCCGCTGCACCGAAGGCCGAGAACGGTATAAATATACCGACTATCATTATAACCCCCGTAAGAAACAGTACAGGGTTGGTTGCTCTGCTCTGGATAAAGGGCACTTTTTTGGTTCTTATCATATGGACAATAAGTGTTTGCGATAAGAGACCCTCAACAAACCATCCCGAATGAAACAGGGATTGAAGGGCCGGCGTATTGGCCTTAAAGACATACCACATTACCAAAAAGGTAACTATATCAAATATTGAGCTGATAGGACCGATATAAATAGTAAATTTCATTATGTTACCCGGATCCCACTGCCTCGGTTCTTTAACATAATCTTTATCCATAGTGTCCCAAGGTATGGATATTTGGGAAATATCATAAAAGAGATTTTGAATCAATAAATGGATTGGGAGCATGGGCAAGAACGGTAAAAATGCACTTGCTACCAATACACTGAACACATTTCCGAAATTTGAACTTACCGTCATATTTATATATTTAATTATGTTACCGAAAATTCCACGTCCCTGAACCACACCTTCTTCAAGTATCATCAGGTCCTTTTCTAAAAGTATAATATCCGCCGACTCTTTGGCAATATCTACGGCAGTGTCTACTGAAATACCTACATCTGCTTCGCGAAGGGCGGGAGCATCATTTATGCCGTCTCCCAAAAACCCGACAGTATGTCCCTTATCCTTGATGACCTTTATAACCCGGGCTTTCTGAACCGGCGACAGCTTAGCGAAAATGGTGGTGCTATGTATCATTGAAGACAGCTGTTCATCTGTCAGTTCTTCGATATCAGTACCCAAAAGTACATTATCTATAGGTAGTCCAACTTCCCTGCAAACTCTCTTGGTAACGATTTCATTATCCCCCGTGAGCACCTTAACCGTTACACCATGATCGTTAAGGGCTTTAACCGCTCCCGCAGCCGAGTCCTTAGGTGGGTCAAGGAAAGCTATATAGCCCATGAGAACCATGTTACTCTCATCTTTTATACCAAAAACATTTTCATCCGGGACATCATTTTTTTGGGCAAGGCCGATGACCCTCATACCGTCCTCGTTTAAACCCGTAACCCTATCAATAACTTCCTCCTTAATCTCTTCTGTCAGTTCCGTAACTTTTCCGTCGTATTCCACAAGACTGCATATAGACAATATTTCTTCTATAGCACCCTTGGTAACCAACTGTCTTTTATCACCCTCGCTCTGTAATACCACAGACATTCTGCGTCTTGCAAAGTCGAAGGGGATTTCATCCACTTTGGTATATCTGTGTTTTAATTCCGCAAAGCCTTTTTTGTTTCCATGTTTTAATATGGCTCTATCCATCAGATTTCTAAATCCTGTCTGATGAAAGCTGTTTAAATAGGCATGTCTGAGTACCCTGTCATTTTCATTACCATGAACATCGAGATGTTTTTCAACAACTATTTTATCCAGTGTCAACGTTCCTGTTTTGTCCGTACATAGTATATCCATGGCACCGAAATTCTGTATCGAATCCAGTTTTTTAACAACGGTTTTACGTTTGGACATGGCTATGGCGCCTTTGGCAAGGTTTGTGGTTACAATAACCGGGAGCATTTCAGGTGTCAAACCCACTGCGATGGATACCCCGAATAGGAGGGCTTGCAGCCAATCCCCTTTTGTAATTCCGTTAATAACAAAAACGATGGGAACCATCACCAGCATAAATCTGACTAGGAGCCGACTTACACTGTTTACCCCTTTTTCGAAACTGGTTTCTATCTTTTTATCTACTATGGATTTGGCTATAGAACCGAAATAGGTATCGTTTCCCGTGGCTACAACCACCCCCACCGCACTGCCACTCACTACGTCTGTCCCTAACAAGCAAATATTTTCTATATCCGAAGGATTCATTTTAGGATTCAGTTCGGTTTTAATTGTGCTGTATTTTTCAACCGGTTGGGATTCTCCCGTCAAAGCTGATTGGCTTATAAACAGGTCTTTAGATTTTATGACTTTCAAATCCGCCGGTATCATGTCACCTGTTGCCAAATGAACAATATCACCGGGAACTATGTATTTCATCGAAATTTCATTAACACCCGTGTCTTTACGGGCTATGGCCGCTGTTGATTGAACCAGGGATTTAAGCTTTTCTGCGGCTTTCCCCGATCTGTATTCCTGAAAAAAATTCAATAATGCGCTTATGGTAACCATGATAACAATTACCACAACAGCTTCCCGGCTTTTTTCACCTACAGGCGCAAAGACAACATCTGTAATATAGGATATAACAGCCAAGGCAAGCAGAATTATAACAAAAGGATTTATGAATGCATTTATCAGCTGAATATACCATGGGGTTGGTCTTTCGTGCGCTATTTGATTTAACCCGTATTTTTCAATTCTATTGACAGCCTCATTATTACTGATTCCATTTTCATCCGTTTTAAGTTCTTTATAAATTGAGTCTATATCTTGTCTACTATAATGAATTAGGTTTTTTGTTAGTCTTGCATTATCTATATCAGCCCTGTCAGGCTTGGCTCTTCTCCTTATCACGATTTTCACCCCCATAAAAATACTTCGTCAAGAGTTTAGATTTGACGAAAGCATAGCAAACCACATTTATTTTTGTGATGTCTTGTCTGCCAAACAGTTTTAATTAACACCATTATCCTATTCCATAATATGCTATATGTCAAGCTAACCTGAAGAGGAGAAAGGTTGCAGGGGCGAACGGTTTTGTTCACCCTAGGCAGACACACGGGTCTGCCCTACAACACTATGACTCAATATTATCTGTTAATGTGTAGGGGCGGTCTTTGACCGCCTGTCTATAGGCACAACACTGTCTTGCAACGTGTGTGGGGATGAACCCATGTGTTCGCCTTTTTGTTTGCAGGGCATGAAGGCAAACAAAACATCCCCTTGCCACCTCTGTCCCCGCTCCTTGCCACCTCTGTCTCCACTCCGGGATAAACAGCATTACTACAATATAGCTTTACATATATTA
>DASRMN010000148.1:0-3281 GCA_035647935.1 Clostridia bacterium
AATTAAATGCGTTGACGAGAAATAGTAAAGATATATATTCTTTTACAGAGAGTTCCCGCTTGGTGAGAGGGGCATAAGAAAATATCTTGAACACGCCTCTGAGCTATGCACCGAAACCTTATAGGAAGTAGATTGCATCGGAAAATTTGCACCCGTTACAGTGCTAGAGTATAACCAACAATTTATTTTTGGCGTACTTGACAAGGTCGGCACTGTGAGGTGTCGATAAAAAGAGGTGGGAACGCGTGAGTATAACTCTCGTCCTCTAGTTTTTATACTAGACTAGATGGCGAGAGTTAATTTATTTTAAAATTAACAATAGAACCGTCCCCGTGTTAACGTGTTAATTAATAAAGGAGGTAACCAATGAAATTGCGAAGAGTGCTGTTACCCGAAGGGGTACAGGATTTGCTCATAAACGATTGCATATACAGACGACAAATAGAAGATAAATTTATGGAGAATTTCAAACAATCGGGGTATATGGAAGTTAACAGCCCCGCTCTGGAGTATTACGACCTTTTCTCCAGAGACTACTTGGCCAATAACGGCGATAACACATTCAAATTGATAGATACCAACGGTAAAATTTTGGTATTACGTCCTGATTGTACGGTTCCCATAGTCAGAATGCTCTCCACCAAAATGAAGGATTTTGTCTTTCCATTGAGATTATGTTATGTGCAGGATGTATTCCGTATAGACGAGGAACAGGCAGGAAAAAGGAGGGAATTCAGGCAGGCGGGAGTGGAGTTGTTCGGAATAGATTCATACAAAGCGGACGTAGAAATAATTATTATAGCCATAGAAAGCCTGAAACATCTCGGGTTGGAAAATTTTCAAATCGATATAGGCCAAACGAAGTTGTTGAGGGGCATTTTAAAAACCACAGAAATAGAGGAAGACGAAAAACAATTAATCATTCAAAACATGGAAAACAAGAATCTTGTAGCGTTAAATGAATTGGTAGAAGGATTGCCCATAGCGCAAGATATAAAATCCATATTAAAACAATTACCGAAATTATTTGGGGAACCCGAAGAAGTGTTAAACGAAATAAACAACCTTCCGCTGACACCCTCTATGAAGGAAGCAGTGGGAGAACTGGAGAAGATATATAAAAGGATTGATGAATATGGCCTAGGCAGATATATAAAATTGGACTTGGGCATGATCACTACCTTAAAATATTATAGCGGGGTAATCTTTAAAGGTTTTACCAAAGATTTAGGGAAGGTATTGTTAAGTGGGGGCCGTTATGATGGGCTCTTGAAGGATTTCGATATGGATATACTCGCTACCGGTTTTGCATTTTCGGTAAATAAGGTTACAAAAGCATTGAAAATACAGCGAAATCTGGAAATGCAGGGGGAAAAACATATACTCATACTTGAGGACGAGAATTCTAAAGCGACCGCAGATATATTAAATCTACTGAGAAAAAAAGACCATATAGCGGAAGTGAATCTTTTGGAAAACAGGAAAGACCTACAGGAATATATAAAACGAAGGGAAATAGATGAAATAGTAAGGGTGGATAAGGACGGAAATATAAATGTGGTTGATGATTTGGAGGGATATGGATGCAGAAGGTAAAAATAGCTATGACAAAAGGCAGGTTGCTGAAACATACCATTGAATTGCTGGAAGGTGCCGGAATAGATTGTCAGCCATTGAAAGAGGACAACAGGAAACTGGTGTTTCTGTTACCTTGTTATAATATAGAAGCTATTTTGCTAAAGGCTGCAGATGTCCCGACCTATGTAGAACATGGGGTAGTAGATATGGGAGTTGCAGGTAAAGATGTTTTACTGGAGCAGGAAAAACAACTATATGAGGTAATAGATCTGAAATTCGGCAAATGTAAGTTCGCCGTTGCGGGTAAACCCTCCATGAAGGACGGAAAAAAGCATTTGATTGTAGCCACAAAATATCCGAACGTTGCGAAAAATCATTTCGCTCAAAAAGGACAATCCGTGGAAATTATAAAACAGGAAGGTTCCGTGGAGTTGGCTCCCCTGATGGGGCTATCCGATGTGATTGTGGATATCGTGGAAACAGGCAAAACCCTAAAAGAGAATGGTCTGATAGTATTAGAAGAAGTAGCCGATATTAGCGCACGTTTAATTTTAAATGAGGTCAGTTATAAAACCAAGAAAAAAGAAATAACCGCTATTGTTGATTTGATTGAAAAGGCGGTAGACAATTAGGGTCTGATTGATTGGGAGGTATGGAAGAGCGGACATTTATGTCTGCTCGAAAAGGAGGGCTGTAATTAATGATAGAAATAATTGATTTAAGATACTCCAAAGATTCTGAATTTTTGAAGGAGTTAAAAGAAAGGGCTACTGTAGATTTCAGGGACTATGAGAGAATTGTACAAAATATTCTAGCCGGGGTGAAGGAAGAAGGCGACCGAGCACTGTTAAAATATACGGAAAAATTTGATGGAGTAGATTTAAGCGATATGGGAATGAAGGTAACCAATACGGAAATAAAAGAAGCTTATGATGAGGTTTCGGAAGATTTTCTGAATGCAATACGATTAGCTATTAAAAATATAACCGATTATCATAAAAAACAGCTTCGAAATTCATGGTTTACCTCATCTGACGGTATTATGCTGGGACAAAAAGTAACCCCTATAGCCGGTGTGGGAATCTATGTGCCGGGCGGTACAGCCGCTTATCCGTCTTCTGTGTTGATGAATGCCATTCCTGCCGAGGTAGCAGGGGTAAAAAGAATTGTTATGGTAACCCCACCGAATGGGGAAGGCAAATTATCGGCAGGAGTTTTGGTGGCGGCAAGAGAATTGAACATTGACGAAATATATAAGGTGGGCGGTGCCCAAAGTATAGGCGCTCTTGCTTATGGAACGGAAACCATAGAAAGGGTCAGCAAAATTGTGGGGCCGGGGAATATCTATGTTGCCACCGCCAAAAGGGAGGTTTACGGGTATGTGGACATCGATATGATTGCAGGTCCCAGTGAGATTTTGGTGGTTGCCGATGATTTTGCCGACGCTGAATATGTAGCAGCGGATTTGCTCTCCCAAGCCGAACACGACGAACTGTCTTCCGCGATTGCCATCACCACCAATGAAGAATTAGGAAGGGCTATAGTCGAAGAAGTTGGAAGACAAATCGGGACATTGGAAAGAAAAGATATAATTGAGAAATCCCTAGCCAATTATGGTAAAGTTATTTTAGTAGAAAATTTAGAAGAGGCGATAGAATTATCTAATGAGATTGCTCCGGAACATTTAGAATTGTGTGTAAGAA
>DASRMN010000149.1:0-2532 GCA_035647935.1 Clostridia bacterium
CAATTATATTATATTAAACAATTTTTATAAAGACCCTAGCGAGCTATCTAGCAAAAAATTATTTGTGAGGACCCTTATTATCAAAAAATTATACCTGATTATGGTATAATGATATAGATATTAAAAGCCCTAAAATTTTAACATAAAATCAAGTTAAAACTTATTTTGCTTTCAATGTAATATATTTTTGATAGGAGGAATTTTTGATGAGAAATAAAGGTAGAGCCCGACTATTGGCATTTTGCATGGTCTTACTTATTTTAGTTATGACAGGTTGCAATCAAGATTTGGCCAAGGAAAATTCGGGACAAAACGCAAAAACAGTAATCCCGCCTTTGGCGACAACCACAGGTTTTGCTAATTACTGTGAAAAAGCAGTTGATTGTTCACCGAGCGTAAAACCCTATAGAGTTGATCCCGGGCTTGGCAACATAACCAATCGGGATATGTTTGAGTTTTCTGCGGAAGCGGAACAATTGCTGGTTGAAAACGGCTTTGTTGTAGTGCCGGGGAATGACCGGGAATTTTTCATGCTTTACGAAATTAATTCATATGAACCTATACCCAGCTTTATTACAACCGATTCCATGTTACATAACTATCACCTGTTTTTTAGCCACTTGCTAAGGGTTATTGAAAAGGATAAATTGGCTATAGAATTAAAAGAACTGACCAAGGCTATGTTATCAGAAACAGAAAACCAATATAAAACCCTTAAAGGCACTGATTGGGAAAACGCGGCTCTTCGGAACCTGGGTTTTTTCGCAGTAGCCGGAAAACTGCTAAACCCAAGCATGTCTATCCCTAAGGAAATCGCAAAGGAAGTTAATCAAGAACTCAAACTTATAAAAGATCATGAAGGTATTGAAATATCTCCCCTCATGAGTTTGGGACAAAACCCTGACGTTTTGGATGCTCCCATGGAAGATTACTCCCAGTATATACCTAGGGGACATTATGATAACGACGAAAGCCTACGTTCATATTTTAAGGCCATGATGTGGTGCGGCAGAATGACCTTCAGGCTTAAGAATGAAGATGAAACTAAATCTGCAGTCCTAATGACTCTGGCCCTTGGCAAAAACGATAACTTTCAAAAATGGGATAAAATATATCAACCAACCTGCTTTTTTGTGGGTAAGAGTGACGACCTATCATATCCCCAATACAGCGAACTTTTAGATAAAATTTACGATAGTGAAATCGATTTAAAAGGAATGACCACTGATAAAAATAAATGGCAAGACTTTTTAAAGGCGGCGGAAAAGCTGGAACCTCCCGAGATAAATTCAATCCCCATCTTTGATGAAGAAATACAACCTGACCGTGAAACCGAAATCAAAGGTTTTCGTTTCATGGGACAGCGATTTACCTTGGATGCTTCAATTTTCCAAAGATTAGTTTACCGTGAAGTAAAAGAAAACAAACAAGGCCAAAGAAGAATGTTGCCTAAAGCTCTGGATATTCCCGCAGCCTTAGGTTCTGAAGAAGCCTATGCTATTTTAGAAGATCAGGGTGAAACCGATTATAAAGGGTACCCTGAGAATATGAATAAATTGCGTAAATACATTGCAGGTCTTGAGGATGAAACCTGGACCCAAAACCTTTATTGGAGCTGGCTCTATACCCTTGATTCCTTAATAGGTGAAAAAGGTGAAGGATATCCGTCCTTTATGCATAGCAAAGCCTGGCTTCATAAGGAACTGAATACCTTTTTATCCAGCTGGACTGAGCTCAAGCACGATACAATACTTTACGCCAAACAGATTTACGCTGAAATGGGCGGTGGTATGCCGGGTGTAGATGATCGTGGATATGTTGAACCGAACCCGAAACTCTATGCCAGATTGGCTGCTCTCGTAAATATGACCCGAGAGGGTCTATCCACCCGGGAACTTATAGACGATAAGGACCGAGAAAATTTGGAGAGATTAGAACAGTTAGCTCTTTCCCTAAAGGTTATTTCAGAAAAGGAACTGTCAGATATGCCCCTCACTGATGAGGAATATGACCTGATCCGTTCCTACGGCGGACAGCTTGAACATTTCTGGCTTGAAGCTCTTCGGGATGAAGGCGTTGACCATCGTTCCGCTATAGCTGAAAACCCGGCAGCACTTGTTGCCGATGTAGCCACAGACCCCAACGGAAATGTATTGCAGGAAGCTACGGGGCATATTTATGAAATATATGCAGTGGTTCCCGTTGACGGCAGCTTAAGAATCGCCAAGGGCGGCGTCTATTCCCATTATGAGTTTGACTGGCCTATCAACGATCGATTAAGTGATAAAAAATGGCAGGATATGTTGAACGCCGGCGAGGTACCGCCCCTTGCTCCTTGGACACGAACCTTTATTTCTCAATGAAACAAACGAAGATAGCAATACTAAGTTTTATACTAATAACGGGACTATTGCTTGGTATCAGCTGCACTTCATTTAACGGCAAACATAGAATTTTCTACGACATTGAATCCTTTAAACAGGCTCGCATGAGGCTTCCGGAGAAGCATGATTCCGTTTATCTGGTGGCAGT
>DASRMN010000150.1:0-3272 GCA_035647935.1 Clostridia bacterium
CTATTGTAACAGATAAGGGAAACACCATACATTTGGGGAATATAAATAAATTTAGCAAAAATTATTTGGACATAGCGTTAATTGACAGAAATTGGGGAACCCACTCTCCCGGTTTTGCTGAATACTATGAAGACATCACCGAGGTAGTAGTAATAGATGACGTGGTAACAGAGGTTAGAAGAAAACAACCTTCAGTAGAAATACCGGAGGATGGATACATAATACTGGCTACCCAATCACAGGCACCCGGTTTATTTGATAATCTGGAGGTGGGGGACAGATTGATAATAAAACAGGATCTGGGGAAAAACATAGAAGATATAAAAATAGCAATAGGTGGAGGCACAGCACTGGTCAAGGATGGAGAAATAGTTTCACTTACTCAAAGCGTAAGTGGCGCCCATCCAAGAACAGCCATAGGTATTACACAAGACCGCACCCAACTTATTCTTGTAACGATAGATGGCAGACATACTTCCTACAAGGGGGTGGACGGAAGGCAGTTAGCAGAAATGATGATCGAACTCGGAAGTTATGAAGCGATCATAATGGACGGCGGCGGTTCAACCACTATGATGAAAAGAAGCCCTGGGGAACTTGAGCCGGGGATTATAAATCACCCTTCAGACGGTGTTGAGAGGAAAATCATCAATGGTATTGCAGTGGTATCCACAGCACCTGCAGATGGTCTGGGAGGGATAAAGGCTGGGATTGATAATGAAAAAATTTTCGTTGGGACCCCATATAAAATAGATGTAAAAGCGTTTGATAAAAACTATAATCCGATAAAAATTAATTATTCAAGGGTTAATTTTTCATTAAAATCAGGAGAAGGAAATTTTAGCGGTACAAATTTTATACCAACCAAGCCGGGGAAAACTGTAATAGGTGTTGAATATTTAGGAGCCGTTTCAGAAATAGTTGTGGATGTTTTATCTCCTTATGATTCACAGGAGGGCACTGTTACCAAAGACGACCTCAATAAACCTTATGAAATTGAAGGCGAAAAGTTATTTATACATAGCGGGGTTCAGCTTGGGAATTATACATTGCTGGACAGGATTGTAACAAATAAAATCAGCAGTTTGATAAACAACAATTTTGTTCTATCGTTGTTTACAGGGAGGGTCGATCCGAAACTGGGTAACAATATTAAAAAGCAAATGATTTCCGCGGAGCCCGGACATAATTCTATGGAATGGGGGGACAACCTGATTATACAGTTAGACAATTCAAAGGATGGTATAAGGCAGACTGATTTTGGCCAATGGCCTTGGTTGCAAAATTTAATCAGTACCACAAATAAAAAGAACATATTTGTAGTAATGTCTAAACCCGTATTTGGTGAAGGTGGCTTTACAGACAAATTGGAAGCAAATTTATTGATGGATATGTTAGCAGACCTATCCGAAAAGGGGAAATATGTATTTGTGTTTTACGAAGGGAAAAATATTTCGGTCGATATAGTCAACGGTGTAAGGTATATTTCAACAGGTGTTTATAATTGTGATATTTTGAAAAATCCTCAAGAGATTTTCAAATACATAGAATTTAACATCAATGATAAGGAAACAACATACCAAATCAGGTCATTATTTGAATAGCCATATTTCTCTGAGGGGCGTTGTTTTCTACCAATAAATGCAAATGTGAAACGTCAATTTTCGATATTTTTATTAAATGTAGAAATTCCCCCTTCTATCGTTTAAAATAAAGGTATATACTTTATATAGAGACGATAGGGGGGATTTTATGCACGAAAAATATCGTTTAACGGAGGAACGGCTTACTAATCTATGTAATATTGAAGACCTATCTTTTGAAACCACGGAGGATTTAAGGTCACTGGAAGGAATTATCGGGCAGGAAAGGGGTGCCGATGCACTGACTTTCGGCCTTAAAATAAGAAAAACGGGTTATAACATTTATATAGCAGGTACAAGCGGCGTAGGCAAGAACAGTTATGCAGGCTCCATCACGGAACAGTTTGCGAGCAAGTTGCCCATTCCCCACGATTGGGTATATGTATATAATTTTAAAAATAATGATCAGCCAAGGGCCTTATGTTTAGAACCTAGCATGGGTAAATGTTTTAAAAGTGATGTAGAAGGAATGATTGGAAGATTAAGGAAAGACATTCCCGAAGCATTTGGGCGCATAGAGTATGAAACCAAGAGAAACGAAATGTTCAGGCTTTTTCACCAAAACAGGCAAGAAATGATACAGAAGTTAAATGAAAAATCGAAGGATCTGGGATTTATATTTACTACAACCGATAAGGGAATTATGACGATGCCTCTCAAGGACGGCAGGCCTATGAGCCAAAAAGAATATAGCTCCCTGTCAAAAGAGGAAATAAATGAAATAATGGAAAAATCCAATCAGTTGAATGTGGAAACCTTCGACATGACGAGGGAAATCAAAAAACTGGAGGAGCAGTTTGCAGAAGATATCAGACAATTAGAACAGGACACTGTCTATGATGTTGTTAACCATGATATAAACAGGCTCTATAAGAAATATGGGAACAGGAAGCCTAATTCGGAATATATCAATGATCTTGAAGAAGATATTATGAAAAATATAGACTATTTTAAACCCGGAGGAAAATCCCAAGCAGATTCGGGTGAAAAAATACAACTTATGGGAATGCCCATATATCAAAGCCAAGACTTTTTCAACAGATATAATGTAAATGTGTTTGTTGATAATAGTGAATTGAAATATGCACCTGTCATAAAGGAATCCAATCCTACATTTAATAACATATTGGGTACCATAGAATACAAAAACTATCTCGGCATGCTTAAAACAGATTTTATGCAAATTAAACCGGGAGCATTGCATTTAGCAAACGGCGGTTTTTTGATATTACAGATGAGGGGTATGCTGAATAATCCCCTTGCATGGGAAGTATTAAAAAGAGCATTGAGCACGGAAGAGATCAGTATTGAAAACCTAAGCAGACAGATGGGTTACTTGGTGCCTACGACCATAAAACCCGAGGCAATTCCACTCAATGTTAAGGTTATATTAATTGGAGACCATTATATTTATAATATACTTTATAATTATGATGATGAATTCAGGAAACTTTTTAAAGTAATGGCGGATTTTGATACGGAAATGAGCAGGAACCCCGAAAATATTTATAAAATAGCACAATTTATAGCTACTCATTGCAAGGAAAGGGGATTGAAGCATTTTGATAAATATGCTGTAGCAAGGGTAGTGGAGTATGGCTCAAGATTGGCCGGGGATCAGTATAAGCT
>DASRMN010000151.1:0-2107 GCA_035647935.1 Clostridia bacterium
GCTAATTTACAAGATGACATTATCACAAGATAACCACATAAAATTTAAAAAATACTTGACAATTATATAACTTCGAATATATAATCAATTCTAATTACAAGTTTAAAAAGCGATGATGAAGAGAAAGATACCGATACCTTGTTTTCAGAGAGCTGATGGGTGGTGTGAATTAGCGGCAGGGGGTATATAATACTAGCTTCTGAGCTTCTCGGCTGAACATATAAAATAAGTAGGTCGGGACGGGTTCTACCGTTACATAGATATCGGATGATAGTCCGGGAAAGAGGCAGTTTACTGTGAATTAGGGTGGTAACACGAAGATAAGATCCTTCGTCCCTATAAGTTGATACTTATAGAGACGGGGGATTTTCTGTTTTCAACAATCGTTCAAAGGGGAGGATTTGGAATGCGTAAAATGATAAGTTTTTTCGATACGACTTTGAGAGACGGGGAGCAATCGCCGGGCTGTAGCATGAACAAAAGGGAAAAATTAATTTTAGCCAAACAATTGGAAAGGCTGGGGGTAGATGTCATAGAGGCAGGATTTGCGGCGGCATCGGATGGGGATTTTGAATCAGTTCAGGTTATAGCCAACGAAATAAAAAATTCCACTGTGGCGGTACTGGCGAGAGCTGTAAAGGGTGATATAGACAGGGCATGGGAAGCGGTAAAAGGAGCAGCAAGGCCGAGGATTCATATATTTTTAGCGACCTCGCCGATTCATATGGAATATAAATTAAAAAAGAAACCTGATGAAGTGGTAAAAATGGCGGAAGAAACGGTAAAATACGCGGCAAATTTTTGTCCCGAAATAGAATTTTCCGCCGAAGATGCAACTAGGAGCGAACCGGGATTTTTAGCGGAAATATTCGACAAGGTAATTAAGGCGGGAGCAAAGATTATAAATATTCCCGATACGGTGGGCTATGCCATGCCTAATGAATTTTATGATTTTATTACGGAAATAAGGCATAAGTCAAAATATTTGGACACGGTGCAAATCTCCGTGCATTGTCATAATGACTTAGGATTGGCGGTTGCCAATACATTGGCCGCAGTGAGAGCGGGGGCGACACAACTCGAATGCACCATTAATGGAATAGGGGAAAGGGCGGGAAATGCCGCACTGGAAGAAGTGGCAATGGCACTGGACGTCAGGCGGGACATATATGGTATTGATTTTAACATAAACACTAAAGAAATAGTGAAAACGAGTAACCTGCTCAGTGGAATAACGGGAGTCCATGTTCAGCCGAACAAGGCTATTGTGGGCGCCAACGCCTTTGCGCATGAATCGGGAATACACCAACACGGTGTACTGGCCAAAAGGGAGACATATGAAATAATGACCCCGGAATCCATCGGCCTAACAGCGAGCAAATTGGTACTCGGTAAACATTCGGGGCGTCATGCATTCAAGGATAAGGTAGAATCCATGGGTTATGACCTTACAGAAAAGGAACTGAATGAAGCCTTTGAAAAATTCAAGGCATTGGCAGACCAAAAGAGGGAGGTATTTGATAGGGATATAGGAGCAATTTTGACTAAGGGAATTGTCGGTGAAGATGCTAGGTATAAACTGAACAGATTTGTTATAAACGCGGGGAACACGATCACAACAACCGCATCGGTTGTACTGAATATAGACGGTGAAGACAAAGAGGGGATATCATCTGCGAGCGGCCCTATAGATGCCGCATTCAGTGCAATAGAAAAATGTCTGGATAAAGATATTTTACTTGAGGATTTTTCTCTCCAATCGGTAACTGAGGGAACAGATGCTTTGGGTTTTGCAACTGTGAAACTCAGATATAAAGGTAATCATTATTTAGGGAGGGGCGTGAGCATAGACGTTATTGAGGCAAGTATAAACGCATATATAGATGCGGTTAACAGGATAGGCTAGATAAATAATAGCTGAATAATAGTCTAATTATGCGACATTAGCTTAGGGACACAAGGGGACAGTCCCTTTGTGTTGTTGGAAAGACACAACACAAGAGGAACTGGCCCCATTGTGTCCAATCAGACCTCAGTTTGTTAGACGGTTGTTAAACTATTGTTAACGACGCATTTTCAGACAAATACGACAGAAACCCATTTTCTA
>DASRMN010000152.1:0-2554 GCA_035647935.1 Clostridia bacterium
GCCCTTGCCTTCCTGCTGTAATTGTCATGATTTATCTTAACTAATTCTTTTTGGGATTGTATTATTTGTCTTGCATTTTCTACCGCGTCTTTAGCTTGGCGGATATTCAGGTTGTATTTTCTTGCTGCTTCTTTCTCCAGATTCCCTATTTTTCTGCCTTCAAGTAATCTTTTAAATGAATATCTGATTGCCGTGCAAAATACTGTCATCATGTTATCTATAATATTTTTATGTTCCCTATTTACATTGATCAGAATAGCTTTAGTTGTTATTTTCACTATTCTCACTCTTTTCTTTTTTCAGTTCTTTTTCTTTTTTCAGTTCTTTGATGGTGTTTTCTATGTTTTGTTTGGCTCTTCTACCCCCACGGCTTCCATATAACTTGGCACTGAAACAAGTTACTATCTGTATGCTATTAATTTACCGTCATTATCCCATCTTTGAAGGGTTCTTATATCCACCCCTAATATTTTGTTTGCTTTTGATATACTGATCATTTTTCCCATATATTTCACCGCTGATGTCAGTACATCGAAATTTGTATATGCTGTCTATTAATTTTTATATGTTTGTCTAAAATTGTGCATATATTCAGCAACTGCTGTTACCTCCTAATACTATTTTTAACATCATACGGCATACAATAATTATCGGACAATTTACTCAAAATCTAAAGTCTGATTTGCTTTATAAACTAAAAAACATTCGTTGGCTTGACCCAATAACCGAGCCTGAATTTCCTATAATGACATTTTATCAAAGTAATTTACAAGGTGACATTATCACAAGATAACCATATAGAAGGAACAAAAATGATGGAAACCGAATCCGGGTATGATATACTTATAGAATAAAGCGTTGGGTGCGGAAAGATGGGATTTAAAAATGAAGCAATGGGGGTCACGTAGTAATGAAAAATAACGATAATTTATTTGAAATGATTGAAAAAATTCATAGTGAAATGCAGGAATTAAGGACAGGACTTAGGGACGAAATGCAGGAATTAGGAACAGAACTCAGGGGCGAAATGCAGGAATTAAGAACAGGACTTAGGGGCGAAATGCAGGAATTAGGAACAGAACTCAGGAGCGAAATGCAGGAATTAAGAACAGGACTTAGGGGCGAAATGCAGGAATTAAGAACAGAATTAAATAGTTTCAGGAAGGAAACCAACACTCGGTTTGACACCCTAGAAACCAAGGTAGATAATATTAGCGATAAGCTTGATGATGTTGAGGCAAGCAATGCCGACAGACATGTAACCATTGACGGAGAAATTAGGAGTATTAAAACAAGTTTGTCCAGAATAGAAATAGTTACAGCTGATAATTGGGGAGATATTGCGAGGCTTAAGGCTAGGAAAAAAATAAAATAGAATAATAAAAAGGGATGGCATGGGGACGCTTTGTTTGCCATGTTAACATGGCAAACAAAGCGTCCCCATAGTTGTGTTTCAAGTTGAGGAGGGAATATATGAAACGGATATTTTCATTTTGGCAATGCAGACGAAGCAACGAAAAAACAATAGGATGGTAAAATGCACCTAAGGGACTGCACTATAAAACAAGTGCAGACCGGGAGGTGCAGTGAGGTATCCTTGATAATTCATCAAACAAATATTCAAAACCTACACCTTCGGTGTTAACCTCTACAAGAATATCATCGTAAAGCACAGAAAACCTCATATTTATACTGTTTTTGCTTGGATCGCTCTGTTCATTACGAGTATAACCACGCATTTTTAAAATATCCACTGTAAGATCTTCAATTTTAAAGATGGGATTTTCTATAATATGAGCCTTATCCTTCGGCATACTTTTACTCCACGGAATAGGGTAAAGTGACATATCGTAAAGATTTGTGTCTTTTGCCGAGATAATTCTTTTTTTATCCCGTTCTTTTAGCTTTGAAATTGTGAAACGAATATCATCATATCCCTGTGACCAGCTTGATAGTAAAAAGTTACTGTCCTGATTAATAAAACGGATCGCGTCATTGAAGGAGTAACTGCCGGGCACCTTTGGCAAATAGATTCCAAAATCTTTTTCAGCATGGGCTTCGGTTTCTGTCAGTTTATCATTACGAAGTTCAGGTACGGTAGGATTTTCAAGCACCGATAAATCCGCTTTGCCACCTGAAATTATATCAGCAATAATACCGGTGAAAAATTCTTTATCGCCTTTATCACCAACATACTCAACATAATAGGCAACATCATCTATTTTGAAATCCGCATAATAAATGTGGTGCCGCTGACCTTTGCTGTTTTTAGCGGTAGTAAATATACCGGCTTCAATGTTCACACCTTCAATTTCTGAAAAGACAGGCTTGCCCTTAATCAGATAGCATTTTATCACTTCACCCGGTGCAATGGTAATTTTTATATCCTTGCCATTAACATCAAGTTTTGCATCAATATTGAAAACCGAGGCGGAACCTGATTTATAAGAATAGTTAACCGTGCCGTCTATTTGATATTTCTTGACAATGCCCGGAAATACCCGTTCTGTTTGTGCAGGGGTTAATTCTTCCCAAAAATGACCCTCAATATAGA
>DASRMN010000153.1:0-3060 GCA_035647935.1 Clostridia bacterium
AGGGGGACAGAGTTATGGAGGAACATAAAACAGTTATACCGACGAGGGATGAATATATAGAACTTGCAACATCACTTGCGAAATTTGACAGGAGAACGGAAATTGTTTCTTTGAGGGACAGTGTAGGCCGTGTTACGGCAAAAAATATTTATTCTGTTAATACATTGCCTAATCAACAGGCAAGCGCTATGGATGGCATAGCTGTTCGCTTTGAAGAGATAACATCCAAAGATGTGGATACTACTACCTGGGGGTTGGGAAAAGAATATGTATTTAGCAACACAGGAGTTGCAATTCCGACAGAATATGATACGGCAATACCCATAGAGCAGGTAGAGTTTGACAGCAATAATAAATTACATATAAAACAAATCCCGTCTTATAAGGGAGAGCGGGTTGTTCCATATGGAAATATTATGAAAAAGGGGGATCTATTGATACCTGACAATTATTTAATTACCCCTTTACAGTTAGGAGTGCTTGCATCGGGCGGCATTTACGAAGTAGAGGTGGTAGCGAAGCCTAAAGTAGCAATAATACCTACAGGCAATGAACTTGTACCGGCAGGCGGAGTATTGCCAATAGGCAAAAATATGGAGACAAACAGTATAGTCCTGGAATCATTTATTAAAGAGTGGGGCGGGGAACCTATAGTTTATCCTATAATACCGGATGAGCCTGATTATATTTATGATACTCTATGTCACGCATTGGAACGAAGCGATATGGTTATATATAATGCCGGATTTTCAAAGGGGACACACGATTTTGGAAGGGAGATTTTAGCTAAGATAGGGAAAGTCTATACTTTTGAAGTAGCACATGGCCCAGCCAAAAATACTAATCTTACCGTAGCAAATGACAAGCTTATAATAGGCCTTGTCGGGCCCCCCGGGGGAATGGAATTAACAGCACCTTGGTATATAAAACCGCTTATAAGCAAATATTTGGGAATACCGAATATAGAAGCATCAAAATTAGAAGTTAAATTATCAGATAATATTAGTATATCTTTTCCTCGTGATTTTTATGTTCAACTGCAGGTCAGCAAGCAAGACGGACAATATGTCGCTTCGGTACTCAGGGGTCCTGATGCTACAAGGGTAAAAACAGTGGTAGATGCCAATGCTGTTTTATGCGTACAAACCGGAAATAAACATAAAAAAGGAGATATTGTAACTGCTGAGCTGAGGGTACCTGTGGAGTACATATGATATCCGATGTTGTTTTAGAAACCTGATAAGTAATGAATTAAACAAGGAACTTTAAAAACTGTACTTGAATAGTGGGGGAATATAATTGAAAGGTTTTATAGAGAAGCCAAGATATTTCTGTGCATTAGGGGGAGCCCTGGCAACGATAAAGGCTCTTCCCCAAAAAACAATACCTATAATACATGCATCATCAGGGTGCGGAGGAAATCTTTCGGCAGCGTTAAATCGCGCATGCGGATATGCCGGGGGAGGATATTGTTCGGGTCATTCTATGCCGAGTACAAATGTTATAGAAAGAGATATAATTTTTGGTGGGGAAGATAGATTGAGAGAACAAATAAAAAACACACTTGAAATTATGGATGGAGATTTATATATAGTTGTCACAGGTTGTATGGTGGATATGATAGGCGATGACAGCGAAAGCGTAACCAAGGAATTTTCCGATTATAAAGCGCCGGTATTGTTCGCAGAAACAGGGGGATTTAAGGGAAATTCATATAAAGGGTATGATTTAGTACTTCAGACAATATTTAAGAATTTTGTTGAGAAAACAGATGAAAAGGAAGAAAAAACAGTAAATTTATTTGGTATAGTTCCGTTCCAGGATATATTTTGGGAGGGAAATCTCAGGATATTAAAAGAGTTAATCAACAAACTGGGATATAAGGCAAACACATTTTTTGGCGAAGGAGAAACACTTGAGGATTTGAAAAAATCATCTAAAGCGATATTAAATATTGTAGTATCTAATGTTTTTGGAATAGATGCGGCTCAGGTGTTTGAACAGGAACATGAAATACCGTTTATAACTGTAGATTTACCGATAGGGGAAAAGGGTACGGAGAGGTTTTTAAAAACAATCGGGAAAGAATTATCAGTTTCAGAAAAAAAAGTTCAGGAAGTCATAGATAAAGAAAAAAAATATTATTATAAATATCTCGGTAAGGTGGCAGATAATTATGACAACTTCGATTTTCAAAGGTATGCGGTTGTAGTTGGAGATTCAAACTATACCCAGGCACTTACCAGGTTTCTTGCAGATGACTTAGGTTGGTTACCTGAATTGGTAGTAGTGACAGATATGCTGGATGATGATGAACAGGGGGAAGTTTTAAGGGGATTTGAAAATTATGACTCGGGTTTCAAAGCCAATGTAGTATTTGATACAAATTCATCAAATATATCTAAATATTTAGAAAGCATATGGCCTGACAATGGCAGAGGTAAGTACAGCAATTCATTTAGTCCGGCATTTGTAATAGGAGGCTCTCTTGAGAGGGAATTTGCTAAAAAAATAGGGGCACAACATTTGAGTATAACTTATCCCGTTACGGATAGGGTGATTATGGACAGAGGATATGTGGGGTATAAAGGTGCATTACGTTTAATAGAAGATATATTCAGCATTCTTGTTGAAAACAGATAGAAGGTGAATTTATGATAGGGTACTGTTCTAAAAATATAGAAAATTCTGTGGACATATATTTAGATAATCTTGAAAGAACATTTTGTCAAACCACAGGATGCAGATTAAATTTAAGCATGTCCATATTTAGCACATTAAGAAATACGGTAATAATAATTCATGCCCCATTAGGATGCGGTGCCGCTAATACTTCGTTTATGAATAGAATAACTAGGTTCCAAAAGCTCAAGGACAAAGATGCTGGCGGACCTGTATGGATTAGCACAAATTTGGATGAACTGGATTCAATAAATGGTGGAGAGAGTAAACTGGAGGAAACAATATTATATGCTGAAAATGAATTTAGACCTGAAAATATAATAATTTTAAACAGCTGTGTTCCGGCTTTAATAGGAGACGACATAGAAGGAATAATAT
>DASRMN010000154.1:0-4809 GCA_035647935.1 Clostridia bacterium
ATTTTCAGTTATTAGTTTTATGTTATATACTTGGAATATCGATAATAGGTATTATAGGGATTTTTTTTATTATAGCGTTCAAGGGTTTTGTGGTCGGTTTTACAGTCGGGTTACTTATGGAACAATTCAGATTTAAGGGATGTCTCTTGTTTTTGTTAGGGGTTTTGCCGCAAAATTTAATTATTATTTCTGTGTTTGTTGCTGCCTCAGCCATGTCGTTATCTTTTGTTTTAACATTTATCAGAAATAAATCGAATAAAATGAAACAAACAAATATTTATAAGGAGTTTTTAGCATATACAGTGACATACCTGATTTTTGGTGTGCTGATTTTAGTGGCTGTTTCAATTGAAACTGTTGTCTCTCCTATGTTTATTAAAATAATAGGTGCATACATCCAATAAAATATAAAAATGGGGGAAGTTATGATAAATAGGATAATTCTATTCATAATAGATAGTTTGGGCATCGGGGCTTTGCCCGATGCAAAAAAATTTGGTGATGTAGGGTCAAACACCTTGGGTAATATTGCAATAAGTCAGGGAGGTATTGATTTACCCAATTTACAGAATATGGGGTTAGGGAACATAGATAATATAGTAGGAATAAAACCCATAAGGTCTCCTAAAGGTGCCTTTGGTAGGGCAATTGAATTTTCAAACGGAAAGGATAGTATTACAGGGCATTGGGAACTTGCAGGTCTGCATCTAACCGGACCTTTTAGAACATTCCCCGAGGGTTTTCCCGAGGATATAATAAACGAATTGGAGAATAAAATCGGGAGAAAAATTTTAGGGAATAAGCCTGCCTCCGGAACTGTAATACTGGATGAACTTGGTGAAAAACATATAGATACAGGGTTTCCTATCGTTTATACTTCCGCCGATAGTGTGTTACAGATTGCTGCCCATGAGGATATCGTTCCTTTGGACGAGCTGTATTCAATATGTAAAATTGCTAGGGGGATTATGATGGGGAATAATACCGTGGCCAGAATCATTGCAAGGCCATTTATAGGCAGTCCGGGAAATTTTATCAGGACCTGTAATAGAAGGGATTATTCATTGGATCCTTTTGGACAAACAGTATTAGATATCGTCAAACAGGAAGGCTTGGATGTAATTGCCATAGGGAAAATAGGGGACATATTTAATGGCAGAGGGATTACGTATTCTGTGCACACGCGGGATAATATGGATGGAATTAACAAAACAATTGAATATATACAAAAATATAGTAAGGGTATTATCTTCACAAATTTAGTAGAGTTTGATTCCCATTATGGTCACAGAAGGGATCCAAGGGGATATAAAAAGGCCTTGGAAGAAATGGATAAGCGAATCCCGGAAATACTGGGTGTTATGAAAGACGATGATGTTATAATTTTTACCGCAGACCATGGGAATGATCCAACCTTCGAAGGAACAGACCATACAAGGGAATATATTCCGATTGTGATTTATGGAAAGAAGGTCAAGGCAAATGTTAATATTGGGACGAGAAGATCTTTCGCCGATATAGCTGAAACAATTTCAGATATTTTTGAAATACCGTCAACAGGTAAGGGAAAAAGTTTTAAAGGGCTAATTACGTAGCATATAAATTTGATGAGAATACGGTGGATTATGTTTGAAACCATAATCGGTGTGTTTTTTATCGGACAATTAAATTATTTGACTATAAAACAATTCCTGTAGGGGGGCTAATTGTGAGAGGGTATTTTAAAAGAATTTCGGAAGCAAAATATTATTTAAAAAATAATCTGGATACTAAGCCGACAATCGGCCTGATTCTCGGTTCGGGTTTAGGTGAATTGGCAGACGAAATAGAAGACCCTATTATTGTTGGCTATAAGCATATACCCAATTTTCCGATGTCTACGGTAGAAGGACATGCAGGACAATTGGTTGTTGGAGAGTTAAAAGGGAAACGGGTTATGGCACTAAAGGGGAGGCCCCATTATTATGAGGGCTACACGATGAAAGAGATAACATTTCCCGTAAGAGTGATGGCTAGTCTGGGTATTGAGCAGATAATCATTACCAATGCAGCAGGTGGAATAAACAAAAATTTTGTTCCCGGTGATTTAATGATAGTTAGGGATCATATAAATTTTGGTTTTAATAATCCCCTTATTGGGTTTAACAATGATAAGTTGAAGACAGGGTTTTCAGATATATCCAACGTCTATAGCGAAAGCCTGATAATTTTGGCTGAAAAAATAGCGAAAGAAAACAATATTGATATTAGTGGGGGCGTATATGCATTTTTTACAGGGCCTGCTTATGAAACACCTGCCGAGATAAGAATGATTAAGCTTTTGGGGGCTGATGCCGTGGGCATGTCTATGGTGCCTGAGGTAATGGCTGCGGCGCATGAAGGGGTAGAGGTTTTGGGAATATCTTGTATCACGAATTTGGCTGCAGGTATTTCAGATAAGCCTTTAAGTCATGATGAAGTTATTAGGACAGCACAAAATGTAAGGGACAAACTTTCTGTATATGTTAAAGAAATAGTGAAAAACATTTAGGGGGGAAGGTCTTGAAAAATTTATTAGCAAAACTTGAAGAAACAAAAAAATATTTGTTGGATAATATAAAAGAAATTCCCGGAATAGGTTTGATTTTAGGATCGGGGCTTGGAACACTGGCAAACGAGATAGAAAATGCTATTGTTATAGATTATAAGAACATCCCTAACTTTCCGGTATCAACTGTGGAGGGTCACGCGGGACAACTAGTAGTCGGAAAGTTAATGGATAAACAGGTTATCGCAATGAAAGGCAGATTTCACTATTATGAGGGGTATTCCATGGCGGAAGTGACTTTTCCAGTGAGGGTAATGAAAGCCATAGGGGTAAAGATGTTGTTGGTAACAAATGCTTGCGGGGGTCTTAACTTGGATCTGTATCCCGGCGCACTTGTGGCGATAAACGATCATATTAACATGACCGGAAATAATCCCTTAATTGGCCCGAATTATTCGGAGCTGGGACCTAGGTTCCCGGATATGTCCGATGCTTACGATAAGGATTTAATCCAATTAATTCATAAAGTCGGGAAAAAAATCGGAATTAAGGTCCATGATGGCGTATATGTGTCAATTAGCGGACCGACCTATTCATCAAAAGCCGAATCAAAGATGTTTCGATTGATGGGGGCTGACACAATAGGCATGTCTACGGTTCCGGAGGTTATAGTTGCCAAACATAGCGGAATGAAAATTATGGGTATATCTTGTGTAACCGATATGGCTATTTTTGAAGGGACTGAAACTATAAGTCACGAACAGGTAATGGAAATTGCCGATAAAACCAGACCTAAATTTATTAATCTGGTTAAATCATTCATAAAAGAGGTGCCCATGCAATGAGGATGTATGATATAATCCTGAAAAAAAGAAACGGGGGCATCTTATCCAAAGAAGAGATAAACTATTTTGTAAAGGGATATACTAATAAAACAATCCCGGATTATCAAGCAGCGGCTCTGTTAATGGCAATATATTTTCAGAAGATGAAAGAAGATGAAACTGTTAGTCTAACCGAGGCTATGATGAATTCAGGGGATATAATAGACTTAACCGACATAGACGGAATTAAGATAGATAAACACAGCACGGGTGGCGTAGGTGATAAAACTACCATAGCACTGGCACCTATGGTAGCAGCCTGTGGTGTTCCCGTGGCTAAAATGTCGGGAAGGGGCTTGGGTCATACAGGAGGAACATTGGACAAATTAGAGTCTATCCCCGGACTTAGCACGGAAATGACCGGGGAAAAATTTATAAATAATGTTAAAAAATTTAACATTGCAATTGTGGGACAAACCGCGAATTTAGCACCTGCCGACAAGGCAATATATGCCCTGAGGGATGTGACCGCTACTGTGGATGATGCATCCCTGATAGCAAGCAGCATAATGTGCAAAAAATTTGCATCCGGAGCGGATTCAATTGTGCTTGATGTAAAAACAGGTAATGGTGCGTTTATGGAGAATATAGAAGATGCGTTTGAATTGGCCCGGGAAATGGTTAAGATAGGAAACGGCATGGGTCGTAACACTGTTGCGTTGATAACAAATATGGATGAGCCTTTAGGGTACGCCATCGGCAATAGCCTAGAGGTAAAAGAAGCAATAAAAACCCTAAAAGGTGAAGGCCCGGAAGATTTAGAGGAATTATGTATAACCCTAGGGTCTTATATGCTCCTGCTAGCCGGGAACGTGAAGACAGCGGAGGAAGGAAGACAAAAAATACAAAATTCCATTTCTACAGGCAAGGCATTGAAAACATTTAAAATTTTTGTTAGGGAACAAGGTGGAGATGTTAATTATATAGAAAATATAGACTTATTTCCACGAGCCGGGGATATATATGAATTAAAATCTGATAAAACCGGTTATATAAACAAAATAAAGGCAAAGAGTGCCGGGTTGGCTTCGTTGGCATTAGGTGCGGGTAAAAAAACCAAGAATGATATTATAGACCGTTCTGTAGGGATCGTACTGAACAAAAAAGTTGGGGATCATGTCCAAATAGATGATACATTGGCATATATTCACTATAACGACCATAAAAAACGGGAGAATGCCATCAAGAAATTAGAGTCCGCATATTTAATAGGTAAAACAGCTAAACCAAGACAGCCACTGATACTTGGTATAGTAGATCAAAAAGGAATAAAAAGGTTATAAAATACCTCTTTGTTCCTTTTTATATTTAGTTTCCTTCCTTCGTATAACAAAATGCCCAGCTGGAAAACATAATATTAAATACACAATAGGGAGGATATCTAATGAAAAAAAACCT
>DASRMN010000155.1:0-2588 GCA_035647935.1 Clostridia bacterium
CCCTTCCTCTAAGCCATTGTATACATATTATATTATAGCATAGCTTAAAGGTTGAAACAAGTTGGGTTTATATGAATAAATATAATTTAAAAAATATTCAAATTTTTCCTAAGTTTCTTTTTTCAACAGCCTTATATATTAAAATCCCGGCGGCTATAGCCGCATTTAAAGATTCTATATTACCCAAAATAGGAATTATAACTTTCTCATCCACTTTACATAATATTTTTTCGTCTATTCCGTTTGCCTCATTACCGATTATTATACCTATATTTCCGCTATAATCAATGTCAACATAGGTTTTATCGGCATCTAAATCCGATGCTATCAGTTTTACATTTTTTTCTCTTAAGTATTCCATCCACGTATCGTCTTTACATTGTATGATAGGCAAATAAAATATGGCCCCCATTGTGGCTCTAAGGACCTTATCATTATAAGGGTCAACACTCCCCCCGGTTATTATCACTGCATCAATATTAGCACCCTCAGACGTACGTATAACCGTACCCATGTTTCCGGGATCCTGTACTCTATCCAATATAACAAAAAATAGCCCTCTATCACCCTTTAATTCTAAATCCTCCAAGGTTATGTTTTTCATATTGACCACAGCCATAATACCTTGGGGACTTTCGGTTGCAGCAATTTTGTTAAATAGCGGGGCGGGTATTTCATAAATAGCATAACCCCTTTTAAAAAGCTTATTCAATAAGTTTGTGCCACCCTGAACATTATGCAGACCTTCGCTGTAAACAATATATTCAATATCCCCGCCATGTTTTGAGCACTCTTCTACAATTCTTACACCTTCTATTACAAATTGCCGATTTTTTGTTCTTTGCTTCCTAAACCGAAGTGATTTGATATGCTTGATTATTGCATTGCTTTCACTGCTAATTGATTTTATTTTCATTCAACCACCAATTCATTTTGCTGTTTAGCCAATCCCTTTGGGTATGCGGAGAATGAATTCTCCGCTACGTATCTATAAAAAAAATGAATTTTCCGCTACATATCATGGGAGAATGAATTCTCCACTACGTACCTATAAGAAGAATAGATTTCCCACTACGTATCTATGGGAGAATAAATTTTCCGTTACATATCTATATAATATCTATATAGTACCTGTTTGAACAACCGACCAACTGACTAACTGACTAACTGTCCAACCGACCAACTGACTAACTATGCCTCTAGTTTTTGTTTCGCTACTTCCACTAGTTGTGCGAAACCCTCTTTATCATAAATAGCCATTTCCGATAGCATTTTTCTGTTCATTTTAATACCCGACAATTTTAAACCATTCATAAACCTTGAGTAAGAAATACCATTTAATCTGGCAGCGGCATTTATTCTTGTAATCCAAAGCCTTCTGAAATCTCTTTTCTTCAGCTTTCTGCCTATATATGCATTGCTCAATGCCTTCATAACAAATTGATTAGCAGGTCTATATAACTTGCTTCTAGCCCCCCTGAAACCCCTTGCCAATTTCAAAATTTTCTTATGTCTTTTATGTGCCGTTTTCCCGGTTTTTACTCTAGCCATTGTTACTTACCTCCCTCTTTTATGCATTTATTTATATGGTAACAATTGTGCAATTCTTTTTTGATCACCCTTGGACACTATTCCAGGTTTTCTAAGTTTTCTTTTTCTTTTGGGTGATTTCTTGGTTAAAATATGGCTTCTGAAGGCTTTATTTCTTTTAAGTTTACCTGTAGCTGTTTTCTTAAATCTTTTTGCCGCTCCCCTATGGGTCTTCATTTTTGGCATCGTGTTTCCTCCCCTCAAATTATGCGTTCTTTGGAGCCAGAATCATGATCATCTGTCTTCCTTCTAATCTTGCTTCCCTTTCCACAACACCCACTTCTTCCAATAAAGTGGCAAATTCCCTAATTACGCCTTGGCCCCTACTGGTATTGCTGAGTTCCCTACCTCTAAACCTAAGGGATACTTTAACCTTATCCCCATTTTTTAAAAATTTGCCGGCTTGATTTGCTTTAACATTCAGATCATGGGCTTCAATATTTGCACTAAGCCTTATTTCCTTAACATCTACTGTTTTTTGATTTTTTCTTGCTTCTTTCTCTTTTTTTGCCATTTCATATTTATATTTCCCATAATCCATAATCTTACAAACAGGCGGTTTTGCTTGGGGCGCAACCTTTACTAAATCCAAATTTTTGCTGTTTGCAATTTTTTGTGCTTCCCTAGCTGACATAATTCCCAACTGGTCACCATTTATGTCAATAACTCTTATTTCCCTGTCCCTAATATCTTCATTAATTTGCTGACCATTAAATTCCTTAATAACTTGACACCTCCTATATCTTTAAAAAATTCCGCAATACATAAATAGTCTTTGTTTATATTCTGTCTTTAATATTTTTTTGCAAAAATATAGCGGATAGTAAGACTATCCGCATAATTTCAGTATAATTGCAAAACGCAAAACAATTAACATGATCCCAATATTAACCCGACTAGCCAATGCTGTAAGGTGAGAAGCGGATGTCTTCTACTTTGTTTACCTATATAGTCTATCAATGTATAATTCTTTTGTCAACACATATCCTGATAATAGC
>DASRMN010000156.1:0-6040 GCA_035647935.1 Clostridia bacterium
AAACCTAACGAAAGCGAGCGTGATAAAATACATGTTAATCTACCCTGCAATAGATATAAAAAACGGCAAATGTGTCATGCTGACCCAGGGCAAGTTTGATAAGGAAACAGTATACCACGAAGACCCGAAGGAGATGGCAAAATTTTGGCAACAAAAAGGAGCAAAAGCCCTGCATATTATAGACTTGGACGGCGCACTAGAAGGCAAAATCAAAAATTTTGAAATTATCAGGGGAATTATAGAGGAAACTGATACTCCCATCCAAGTAGGGGGCGGTGTAAGAAATCTGCAAACAATCGGAACATTGATTGATATCGGTGTGGATAGGGTAATAATAGGTACTAAAGCAATTCAAGATGAGGAAATGCTCAAAGAGGCGGTGGATACATACGGAGAAAAAATTATAGTAGCCATAGATGCTAAAGACGGCTTTGTCGCTATGGATGGTTGGACCGAAACAAGTACAACAGATGCCATACAATTTGCTAAGAAAGTAGAACAACTGGGTATAAAAACTATTATTTATACGGATATAGCAAAGGATGGGATGCTGGAAGGCCCCAATTTTGAAGCAATCAAAAATATAAACGATAGTGTAGCTATAGATGTTATAGCCTCCGGAGGGGTATCCTCCATGGGGGACCTAAAAAAATTATCGGAAATCGGCGTGGAGGGAGCCATTGTCGGAAAAGCCCTTTACGAAGGAAAAATAAATTTAACTGATTTAGAGGTGATATAGAAAATGAAGGAAAAAAGGATTATTCCATGTTTGGATATAGATAAGGGAAGAGTAGTAAAAGGTGTGAAATTTGCGGATTTAGTTGACGCAGGTGACCCTATGGAAATCGCAAAGGCCTATGAATCGCAGGGAGCAGATGAACTGGTACTGTTGAACATCAATGCAACCGAGGAAAGCAGGAAAGAATTGTTGGATGTGGTAGAAAAAATAGCAGGCAGCATTTCCATTCCCTTAATAGTGGGGGGAGGAATTAAAAGTGTGGGGGATTTCAGGCAAACAATAGAAAGCGGTGCGGATAAAGTTTCTATCGGATCTGCTACTGTTTATACACCTAACATTATTACGGAATGTGCAGAGGCCTTCGGTTCCCCGACAGTTGTTGCATCAATTGACGTGAAACAGTATAGAGACCATATCTATAGTGTGTATATAAAAGGCGGCAAAGAAGACGCGGGGCTGGAAGCATTTATTTGGTCAAGAACGGTGGAGGGACTGGGTGCCGGGGAAATTTTGCTTACCGGCATAGACAGGGACGGTACCGGGAGCGGATATGATCTTGACATCACTAGAAGAATAAGCGAAGCAGTGAAAATTCCTGTAATAGCCTCAGGCGGTGCAGGCAAATTAGAGGACTTTTATGATGTTTTTACAGAAGGGAAGGCGGACGCCGCCCTTGCAGCTTCCTTGTTTCATTTTGGGGAAATTGACATCAAAAGACTTAAACAATATTTAGTTAGTAGAGGAATCTGTATAAAGAAGGGAAGAACACAGAAATGGACAAGTTAAAAAGTTTAAAGTTTGACGAAAAGGGATTGATACCGGCCGTAGTGCAGGATGCCGATACAAAAGAGGTTCTGATGCTTGCTTATATGAATGAGGATTCCCTAAAGAAAACTTTGGGGACAGGTGAAACCTGGTTCTGGAGCCGTAGCAGGAAGGAATTGTGGCACAAAGGGGAAACATCGGGACATGTCCAAAAGGTGAAAAGTATAAGTTACGATTGCGATGGAGATACTCTCCTAGTCGGGGTGGAACAAAAAGGAGTGGCATGCCACACGGGAGCAAGAAGCTGTTTTTTCAATCTTCTTTATCTTTATGAGGGGGAGAGAAAAGAAAGGATAAATTCTGACATAATAGAAAAATTATATGCGATTATTACAGACAGAAAAGAAAACCCTAGGGAAAATTCCTATACGAACTATTTATTTGATGAAGGATTGGATAAGATTTTGAAAAAGGTCGGAGAAGAATCGGCTGAGGTTATTATAGCCGCCAAAAATCCTGACAGGAATGAATTGATTTATGAAACCGGCGATTTATTATATCATCTGTTGGTTTTACTTAAGGAAAAAGATGTTGCCCCTGGGGAGATTTTTTCAGAATTGAGCAGCAGATTCAGATAAGAAAACCATGGGCAAAGTCTCTCTGCTTAGCAAAGGCCGGACAGGCGGGACAACCCCATGGTTTTTTAGACAGTGAAAAACCCCGACCCATAGGGTTTTCACTATTTTTTGTTTTATCTAGGAATACAAACTATTTGGCCTATTTGCAAAGCATTTGGGTTTACACCCGGATTAGCGGCAACAATGGCGCCTACTGTTGTGCCAAACCTTATGGAAAGAAGATAAAAGGAATCTCCGGCTCTTATGGTATATGGTGTTGTTCCCGCAGGACAGGTATGTGGCGGCGTGGCTCCGCAATCGACACCAAGTGCGGTCCATGTTTGCACACCTACTATTCCGTCCACAGGAATATGTGTATCCCTCTGGAAGGCCATAACAGCTGTTTGTGTTTGGGGGCCAAAAATACCATCGATTGTACCCGGGTTATATCCTTCGTTTCTCAAAAGTTGCTGCAGACGTGTTACTGAGGCACCCCTGCTTCCGATGCTTAATATAGGACATTCGTCTATCGGGGGCGGTCCGGACCCGGGTCCTGTGGGTATACAAACTATTTGGCCTATGGATAATCTGTCCGGGTCAACCCCCGGATTGGCTGCTAACATAGCATCAAGAGATACGCCATGAGATATGGATAATTGATAAAAAGTGTCACCGGCTCTGATGGTATATGATGTTGTGCCACTAGGGCAGGAATGTTGGCTATAGAACATAATTCAGTTCCCTCCTTTATTATAGGATCAGCACGAACGGGTATAGGAAAAATAAGGGAGTATGTTTAGAACATTGCATTTTTATCGTTTTGTTTATTTCTTCCCAGTGCAATTCGGTGCTGTTTATTGTGACAGATATACCATGGAATCATGGTATACTATAGTATATTTGGTAGGGTGGAAATTTGTGCCCATTGTGTTTTATTGGGCCGAGCAGGTTTATGAAGTCTGTTTCTGCGGGTTGCTAAAACATATTTAAAATTCTAATAAAAATTCATTGACATAGCATAGAGATCCTTACTATACTTGTTTTTAGTAATAAGAATTTACCACGAAAAATCAATATAAAATAAGGGGGTATTCAAATGGGTCAGAACATAATTGATTTAAAAAATATAACCAAAATTTATGATGATGAGACGCCTGTTCTTGATAACATTAATTTATATATCAAAAAGAATGAATTTTTGACGCTGTTGGGACCGAGCGGATGTGGCAAAACTACTACATTGAGAATTATTGGCGGATTTGAATACCCGACTGAAGGGGATGTTTTTTTCGAGGGCAAAAGGATTAACGATTTGCCTCCTTATAAAAGACAGATAAATACGGTGTTCCAAAAATACGCCTTGTTTCCCCATATGAATATATTTGAAAATATAGCTTTCGGGCTCAGAATAAAAAAAATGCCCGAGAAAGAAATAAAAATAAAAGTGGAAGAGATGTTACAGCTCGTGGGACTGCAAAATTTTGCAAAAAGGGATGTGGATTCTTTAAGCGGAGGACAACAGCAGAGAGTAGCTATAGCCAGAGCCTTGGTTAATGAACCTGAAGTGCTTCTGTTGGACGAACCCTTAGGCGCTTTGGATCTGAAACTCAGGAAAGGTATGCAAATAGAACTCAAAAAAATCCAACAAGAGGTAGGAATTACGTTTGTTTATGTAACCCATGATCAGGAAGAGGCCCTTACCATGTCGGATACCATTGCAGTCATGAATGAGGGGAAAATACAGCAGATAGGTACACCCGAAGACATCTATAATGAACCTAAAACCGCATTTATTGCAGATTTTATAGGGGAAAGTAATATAGTAAGGGGAATTATGATCAGAGATTACCTAGTGGAATTTGCAAACAGAACTTTTGATTGTGTGGATGAGGGTTTTGAGGAAAATACAGAAGTAGAAGTTGTTATAAGGCCCGAGGATATTGAAATAACCTCGGCAGAAACAGGCATGTTAAGGGGAGAGGTGATAACAAGCACATTTAAGGGCGTTCATTATGAAATGATAATCAAGGAAAACGGAAGGCGGTGGATGATACACAGTACAGATATGGCACCGGTCGGCAGCTCCATAGGTATGAATATAGGACCGGACCTAATCCATATTATGGAGAGGGGGGCCTAACCATGAAACCAAACCAAAAAATCTTGGCTTATCCTTATATAGTGTGGTTAGTTATTTTTATAATTGTTCCCTTGGTTTTGGTACTCTATTTTAGTTTCAGCTTCAGGGACGGGGGTCTCACCCTAGAAAACTACAGGCGATTTATGACCCCTATTTACGGAAAGGTACTTTACAGGTCCCTAAAATTGGCCTTTATATCAACCGTATTCTGCTTAATACTGGGCTATCCCATGGCTATGATCATCGCCGGAACCAATATTTCCAAACGCAACCTGATGGTTCTTTTGTTCGTGTTGCCCATGTGGATGAATTTTCTGCTCAGAACCTATGCTTGGATGACCTTGCTGGGGAAAAATGGGGTTATAAACAATATATTAAGTTTTTTCAATCTTCCCACATTAAATCTTTTATATAACAATGGTGCGGTGATTTTGGGCATGGTATATAACTTTATTCCCTTTATGGTTCTGCCCATATATTCAGTCCTTGCCAAAATGGACAAAACCTTAATAGAGGCTGCAAAAGACTTAGGAGCAAACGAAACTACTGTTTTCAGAAAAATAATTTTCCCTTTGAGTTTGCCCGGGGTTATAACGGGTATCACCATGGTATTTATGCCGGCTGTTTCAACCTTTGTTATACCGAGATTACTGGGTGGCGGTCAGTTTATGCTGATAGGAAATCTGGTGGAACAACAATTTACCCATGTATATGACTGGAATTTCGGTTCCGCAATATCTATCATAATGATGATTTTTATTTTGATAGCCATGGCTGTTGCAACAAAATATGAAGACCCTGCAGAGGAGAGTGGTGGGCTATGGTAACAAAATCTATTAAAAAGGGTTACACATATTTGATGTTTTTGTTTCTTTATGCGCCCATAATTACCTTAATGATATTCTCCTTTAATGAATCACGGTCAAGGGGAAAATGGGGGGGCTTCACCTTACGATGGTATAGGGAACTGTTCAGCGATAACGTGATAAAAAATGCATTTTATTATACTATTGTAATTGCAATACTTTCGGCGGTTATTTCCACCATAATCGGCACCATAGCCGCCGTGGGAATTCATAATATGAGCTTTTTGGGCAAAAAGGTAGTGCTTAACATCAATTATCTGCCTGTTTTAAATCCTGAAATTGTTACGGGTATATCTTTAATGACATTATTTATATTTTTTAAGTTGAAGCTGGGATTTTTATCTATGTTGTTGGCTCATATTACTTTTTGTATACCATATGTTGTACTGGCTGTTTTACCGAAGTTGAGACAGTTGAATAAACATTTAGCCGAGGCTGCCATGGATCTAGGTGCCACACCTGCCTATGCATTCAGAAAAGTGATTTTGCCGGAAATCATGCCGGGAATAGTGACGGGTTCTTTGATGGCATTTACACTTTCCATAGACGACTTTGTAATAAGTTTTTTTACAGCGGGCAGGGGTGTGAGCAATCTGTCGATAACCGTTTATTCCATGGCAAGAAGGGGGATTAATCCCAGAATAAACGCTCTGTCCACGTTGATGTTTTTGGCAGTATTAACCCTGCTTTTAATTATCAACAAAAGAACCACCGATTAACAATAGTTTAAGGGGGGAGTAAAAAATGAAAAATAATATCAAGTTATTGGCCGGATTCCTAGCTATGGTTACACTGCTTTGTGTTTTAGCAGGCTGTTCCTCCGGCAAAAAAGAAACACTGACCGTATATAACTGGGCAGACTATATAGATGAATCCGTATTAAAGGAATTTGAAAAAGAATATAGTGTAAAGG
>DASRMN010000157.1:0-4187 GCA_035647935.1 Clostridia bacterium
TAAAAATACTTTAGTATATGCAAACAAAGAAAAAGATTTTATTTTAGGTAATTTGGAAATACCCAAAATTAACACGGGAATCAAGGGGAAGCACGTTTTGGTAGTTGTAAGGGGACAAAATTACAGGGAAGACCTGAATGCCATATTATCATACATAAAAGAGGTAAACCCTGTTTTAATAGGTGTAGATGGCGGAGCGGATGCGCTGTCTGAATTCGGTTTAGTTCCGCACATAATAATCGGTGACATGGACAGTGTAAGTGATGAAAGTCTGAGGAAATGCAAAGAAATTATTGTACATGCCTATCTGGATGGGAAGGCGCCGGGCATGGAAAGGATTAAAAATCTGGGGTTGGATGCAAAGGTGTTCCCAGCTCCGGGAACCAGTGAAGATATAGCCATGTTACTTGCCTATGATAAGGGTGCGGACCTTATAGTGGCAGTAGGGACGCATTCAAATATGATTGATTTTTTGGAAAAAGGAAGAAAGGGTATGGCAAGTACTTTTCTGGTTAGAATGAAGGTAGGTTCAAAATTGGTAGATGCCCGCGGTGTCAATAAATTATATAAAAGCAACATTAAATTTAAATATATTGTTTGGTTCATTATAGCAGCCTTTATTCCGATATTGGCTGTTGCACTTGTATCGGAACCAATTCAAAGCTTATTCAGGTTAATGAGTATCAGGTTAAGAATGCAATTTGGGCTATAGGGGGGTTTTTCATGGGTGTTAACATCAAGTATTATATTATTTCTATCGCTGCTATATTTATTTCATTGGGAATAGGTATATTTATAGGTTTTAATATGAATGGACAAGAAATATACTTGAAACAACATCGGATTTTGGTCGATAGTTTAGAAAATCGGTTTGTTGAATTCAAAAGGGAGAAGGAAAATCTGGAACAGAACGTTCAGGATCTAAATACTGAAAGGGAAAAGCTGAGTGTGTTTGTGGGAAATATATTTTATGAGGTGGTTCATAACAAATTGGAGGGAATGAACATTGCTATTATAGAAACTACAGACCGTTATTTCTATGATGACATTAACGAAACATTAAAGTTGTCCGGTGCTTCTATACCTGTACGTGTAAAATATAAGGATAAAATATATAAAGTTACAGAGGAGCAGTTGCAGGAAATTAATGATTTAACAGGAAAAGACTTGGAGAAAAGAGAAGATCTTGTTGACTTTATAAACAATGAAATAATTAATTCCCTTATATCCGGAGATATAAACTACATCTTGGGTTTTTTAATTGATCATGAGTATATTCAATGCAATTATGATTTCAATGAATCAGAGGATCTAAATATAGACAGTGTTGTTGTTACGGGTGGAAACTCGAAGAGCCAGGAACATGGTGCCGGACAGTTAAATATAGGTCTTATAAAAAACTTACAAGAACAACAATTCAAAATAATAGGGGCGGAAAGATTAGATGTCGAACAATCCCATATTCCTGCGTTTAAAAACCTTAATATTTCAACGGTAGATAACGTTGATAGTAGAATGGGTAAAATTTCATTGATATACTTGCTTGAAGGTGCACGGGGACATTATGGTGAAAAACCAACAGCTGATTCTTTGGCTCCGTTTGTGGTTATAGATCCCAGTGAGGAGTGAGGGTTTGAATAGGGTAGTTACGGTAATTGTGCCTGCATACAACGAAGAAAACCGAATTAAGAATACAATTTCAGCTTTGAAAAGTATTAAGCATATACAACATATTTATGTAGTCAATGATGGTTCCAAGGATAAAACATATGATGAAATTTGTGGTATAAAAGGCATAAATATAATAAACCAGTCTTCAAATAGGGGTAAGGGTGAAGCGCTTTATAGGGGGTTACAACCGATACTGAAAAACTCCGATGTCATTGTTTTTGCAGATGCAGATCTGGAAGAGAGTGCAAAAGACATTGAAAAATTAATTATACCCATACTGAAAAATGAAACAGATGTTACGATAGCCAAATTCCCCCCGGCTAGGCGTAAGGGTGGGTTTGGTTTTGTGAAGGGATTGGCTAAAAGGGGGGTTTTTATAAATACAGGTAAAAAAATAGATACTGCGCTTTCAGGACAAAGGGCTTTTAAGAGCGAAGTTTTGAAACAGATAAATAATAAGTATAGGGGTTATGGTGTGGAGCTGGGGATGATAATAGACATACTAAACAGTGGGTATGATGTTATGGAGGTCAACGTAAACATGTACCATAATGAAACCGGAAGGGATTTATCCGGATTTATTCATCGTGGGAAACAATTCTGGCAGGTGTTGACAGTACTGGTATCTAAAACTATTTCCACGAAATTAAAAAGAAGGTGATTTTTTGGATATCGTTATTTTTATCATCAGTCTGTTAGCCACAATAACAACAATTCCCTTTATAAGGAATATGTTGTTGTCGGCAAACATAACAGGAAAAAATTATAAAGGCCATATAATTCCGGTAAGTATGGGTGTTACCTTAGTACCGGTTACTGTTGTAAATGCTATTGTATTTAATTATTTTTCCAAAAGTGATTTCGATACGCAACAATTGCTGTTGATTTTTTTGATGGGTGTTATGACTGTTATGGTTGTGGGATTAATCGACGATTTAACAGGCAACAGGGACACATTGGGGTTTAGGGGCCATATAAAATCTTTATTGAAGGGGAGACTGACTACCGGTGGGCTGAAAGCTGTTGTTGGCGGATTTGTTTCCTTATTGATAGGTAGCTTTTTTTCATATCATATGATAGAAATTTTGATCAACGCCCTTATAATTGCGTTGTTTACCAATTTAATAAATTTATTGGACCTAAGGCCGGGCAGAGCAATAAAGGGCTTTCTATTGATTTCCGTGTTATTTATATTTGTCGGCTTGGTAGGCGAAACTAGGACTATATTGATGTCGTTTATTGCCTATGCAATAGCTTACTTACCCCAAGATATAAAAGCAAAAAGCATGATGGGGGATGTTGGTTCCAATGCTTTAGGCGTTGTACTGGGAATTGCGGCGGTAACCAGCTATGGTATTACTGTTAAGTCTATTATGTTGGGTCTGCTCATTTTAGTCCATATTATTGCAGAGAAATATTCCCTGACCGAGATAATCAGGAGAAATTCTGTTCTCAGTTTTTTTGATGAACTGGGGCGATAACAGGGTTATAGTCAAATTTCGCAGATGTAATTCCCTTGTATTTTTACTAAATTTTGAATTTATGTATCTATAACACTTCTTGAAAAAGGTGGTAAAATGATAAGTATAAGGCATGGTAAAGTAACTGAAATTATAAACAAACTAGAAGGACGTACCGACATTTTAGTGAATATAGATAACAAAAATGAAAAAGCAATTAATTATGACTGTCTAACAGGTGTGATCAAGAAGGGTGATAACATAATCCTAAACACGACGGCAGTGGAATTAAATTTAGGCACAGGGGGGTGCCATTTTGTTATATATAATTTAGACAATGGCAATCAAAATATCAGCACAGGGGGACATATCATGAAACTCAGGTATACTCCGTTTCAAATCAAGACATATACAGCAGAAGAACAAAACAGTCCTTATCACAATGTGTTTCATGAATTTGAATCCCTGAACAAAATGCCGATTATAGTGGGCACATTACATAGCATGTTAATACCGATTGTTTCTACCTTGAAATATTTAAATGGTAATCTTAAAATTGCATTTATTATGACCGATGGGGCGGCACTGCCGCTTTATTTGAGTAATAATGTTTATGAATTAAAGAAAAGGGATATTATTTACAAAACTATAACCTTAGGCCATGCATTTGGTGGGGACTATGAAGTTATAAATATATATAATGCTCTTATTGCAGCCAAGGAAATTGCCGGATGCGATGTTGCGGTTGTAACCATGGGACCCGGGATTGTAGGGACGGGTACCCCTTATGGTTTTACCGGGGTTGAGCAGGGACACATAATTGATGCTGTTAATGACTTGGGTGGCATATCTATCGCTGTTCCTAGGATAACATTCAGGGATAAAAGAAAAAGGCACTATGGATTGAGCCATCACAGTATAACTGTTTTGAGGAAAATAACGAAAACGAGGTCCAATATTGTGCTTCCTCAATTTTTGCTGCAGCAGGAAAAGGTTATAGAAAAACAATTAAGGGAAAATGATTTAACGCGAAAACATAATATACTTAAAGTTGAA
>DASRMN010000158.1:0-5306 GCA_035647935.1 Clostridia bacterium
CCGCCCTCCCCAGCAGCCGCCGATTGAGTTGTGCCGTCTTGGCCCCCTACATCCGGCTGAGAAGGACGACGAACAGCCTGCCTACCACAGATACGACAAAAACGAGCTCCCGGGGCCAATTCCGCTCCACATTTTGTACAATACATATCCGATCTTCCTTTCACAAATTAATTATTGCAGTAAACAACACAAAACCTATCCATTGTTAAACTGTTTTGTTTATTTATCCGACAGCTTACAATTTCAACACCTCCACTTCTGTAAGTGGGAGACGGGAATTGCATAGCTTCCGGATATATCCACAGGGCACTTATACAACTTTGCGTTCAGGGGGAGTTAAAACCCCCTCTGAACTGAGTCTTAATTTATGTTAGCCTTCGAATATGCAAATATCATTGACAATAATTCTCTGTTCTCCGCCCCCTAAAACAGTCTTACTTACATAGATTCTACAATTTTACGTAGGTTCGATAATTTTACATAGATTCAACAATTTTACATAAATTCAACAATCCCGTACATATTAATCAATTTTATTATATAAATATTTCCTAAAATGTCAACAGAAACAATAGCGGAGCAAACCCTTTCCCCTACCTGTGCAAAAATATATTAATAACAAAAGAAAATGAAAACACTGTTCAAAACTGCATAAAATAAATAAAAGGGCACCTTATGTGCCCTTTGCGGTACCGTCCCGGTCCCTTGATTTCATCGTCATGTAGGACATGGACTCGTTCCCTCACGCGGAATATAAATTCCATAATCCTCTATTTCCTGTTCCTTTATTTCCTGTTCCTTTATCTCCAGACTGTCCTCCCGCTCCACTATTCTTGTTATTTCATCGAAAGGTATATCTTTGCTGCTCCTGATTAAAAGACTCGGCCATCCCAGTTTAGGTATTACATATTCTATCTTTCCTCGTATATCCTGAGGTTTAACCGGTTCGCCGTCGGATGCAGAATTATTATCCCCCTTTGTTGTAAACAACAATCCATATTCATCATCATCCGCAACTTCTATTATTCTATGAGACATAAGTATTGAACCCTTTTTAAATTGTATAATATCATCTGCTTTTAAATCTTTAATCCTTTCCTCTTTGGTAATTTTATTCACCAAAATTATATCCCCCGGATATATCAAGGGTTCCATACTGCCTGTGGCTATAACCGACGGATATATCGGAAACACACCTACCGCAAACCAAATCGTGGCTATAGATATTATACTAACCAGTACCCAACTGAAGGTGCTCCTGTTTTCATCCTGTCCTTTTTTTATTAATCCGGCAGTACTTAAATAAATGGATTGAAAAAACATCATGAAAAATATAGGACAAAGAACCCCTATAATAGCCGTAACTATCCATTTTAAACTTGGAAGTATAGGGGATAACCAATTAAAAGCCTGTATGAACCCTAAATATATTATAGAAGTTATAGGCCCCCCTAAAAAAACCAGATAACTCGCAAATATATTGTGACTTAATTCAGGAACAAAAGATTCGGCCAAAAATATCACTGTGTTCTGCAAATTATTCAGCTGCATATATTTACCGATGGGATAACTGATTACAGTCATCAAGAGAGCAACCCCTATAAAGACAAGATAGTTTTCCTTTTTAGCCAAGTTGCTTACTAAATAACCTCTTATAAATTCTGTTCCGACCAGAGCAGTTCCCACGAAAATGATATTGATAATAATGCCCCTAAGAGAGTGATCGAAGGGGCTTTTCCCGAAACCATAGACAAGGCCTGCAAATATTGTTATCAAAATGTAAATAAAGCTAAAGTTAAACGCCCAAAGGTTTATAATACCTCTATGCTTTAATTTTGATTTAGACCTGATATGCGGCATACTTCGAATAAAAATTGCCATACCGATCCATATTGCCGGTTTCAGCATATATGTATATTTAAAACTCCCCATATATGTTTCGAGCCTTGTGATATCCAGAAGATATATGGATACTAATAAAACAATTACAAAAATGCTTCTTTTATAGGACCCCCCGGTCGGCAAAAACCTAGTTACCGTCTTCATGGCCGCCCTCATTTAATTCGCCGTCATTGTTATTGTTTTCCGCTATGTCGTCTGCTTTTCCCTCTGTTTCCTCGTTTATGTCTTCTCCCGATTTCAATCCGGTATCATTGTTATTGCTTTCCGCCGCGTTGTCTGCTGCCCCTTCTGTTTCCTCATTTATATTTTCCTCAGACTTTGGTACGATATCATTGTTATCATTTCTTACTCCGTTTTCTGTTTCTTTCTCTATTTCCTCGTCCATATCTTCCTTTAATTCCGAATCGCTGTTGTTATCATCTTCTTCCGTTGAATTGCCCTTTTCCTCCTTTGTTCCCCCGTTTTTAACTTTTCCCGTTCCTTTCTTAACTTCTTCTCCGCCGCCAATTAAACCTTCCCCTGTATTTATTCCAATTTCCTCAACCAAATTTCCCGTTATAACCTTATTATTTAAATTAGCATCGGCTTGTGAATTGTTTTCTCCCATTTCCATCTGTAACTGTTCTTCTGCCAAATCCTGTTCTGACAATATTTGCTCATTAAGTTGCTGCTCCAAATCATCCAACTGTGATTCCATGGCCTCCAACACATCAGGATCCGGCACTACCCTTATATTGCCTTCAATCCCTAAATTCTTGCTCCATATGCCATAACCATTCGAAATTAACATCATCGCAACGAAAGTGCTTATTAATATTACTGTTATTTTAGTTTTCATTGCCTAACCCCCATATTTTATATATGATTCCCCAATAAATTATATATCCTGTTCGAAGTTTAATTCATATTCAAAATTATAGGTTCTTTCAGTATCATATAAATTAATTTCATCCCTCAAGTCTCCTATTTGCGATTCAAAATCGGGCACTTCTTCGTTATAAATGGCATAACCCCGGCTTCTTCCGCTATACGTATCATCTTCATATTCCCCTATGTTTAGTTTGACAGATTTTATAATATTTTCTTTTCCCGAAAATCCATAATTTTTATAGGCATAGGCGTCGGAACCATCTCTTAAGTTCGAAACCCCTCCGTCATATTCATCTGCCAATCCTTTAAAAACCGATGGAATGCTTCCTTTATCCACAATTTCTATAGGTATATCGCGATTAAAGTCAGGGGATACTTCTCCCTCCACATATAAGATATTTCCGTCCTCCGACAGATACAGCTCCAACTGTCCATTTGAGTAGTTCAACACACCGTCCTTTAAGAGAAATGATGGTTTTATATGACCTGTTTGGATCTGCGTTTTTATGACCATTCCCCCATTCCAGCTTGCATATCCCACACCCATTAGGCCCATAAACAAAATCATAGTTATGAACATGATTGTTTTTTTACCGGATGTTTTTTTGCCCTGTTTATTTCTCACCGTCCTGCACCCCCATTAATAACCATTGGCCATGTTTTGATTTGCAAACAACGCGGCCTCCGTTCTATGGTTAAAATTTAATTTCAACAATATATTGCTTACATGTTTTTTAACCGTATTTTCCGATATGAATAAATTCTCAGCTATTTCCATATTGCTAAGACCCTTGCCCAACTCCCTCAGCACATCCTCTTCCCTTGGGGTCAAGTCATTTAGATAGTCGTCTTTAGTATTATTTTCAGCTTGATACCGCAGTATTTCAGAATCTATAAACTTTTTCCCCCTCATGACCAGATTTATTGCGTATAAAATATCCTCTGCAAACGCTTCTTTAAGTATGTAGCCATCTATCCCAACCTCTTCAGACCTGATAAAATCTTCCTTCCTCACAGAGGATGTCAAAATTACAAACTTCGTCTTGGCACCTTCGGATCTTGCTCTCATGACTAACTCTAAACCGTCCTCCTTGCCCAGGTTCAAATCTACAATAGATAACTCCGGGACCTCGGATCCTATCAATGTCATCGCCTCATTTATATTTGATGCCTCCAGCACCACAGCCACATTCCCTTCGAAGGAAAAAATAGATGATATGCCTTTTCGTACTAACGGATGATCGTCAACAATGAGCAATTTCATAAATCTTCCTCCTCTTTTAAAAAATGTTAGATACCGTAGTTTCCATAAAAACAAAAATCCAATATAAAGGTATATCGGATCGGTTGCGCTACTGACTCATTATGTGTAAAGCGCCCAAATAATACACATAATTCATAGTCCTCCCTATTTAGATGTATGTTAGAAGTATACCCGTCTTCTGATAAATATAATCACATTCCTACCGAATTATTGTACCTAACTGCAGTATAAATGATACTAATTTGTTGAAAAATTTTAGAGATAATACACTTTATTTTGCCTCATTTCATTCGGAATAATAAGCTTGTGAATCCTGCGATAAAGATTCGGCTACATTAAATATGTACATTTCATCCCCATCGGCTACATAAAAACTGTCAATTTCCCTATAATCTTTATTATATTTATAAAAGATAGGCCTGTTTGTCTCATCCGCCACTCTCACCAAGTCCTCAATGGTCCGAACCTGTTTACCATTTTTATTCTCTATATCTATGTCCAATGCCACAAATCTGTCACCATGTTTTCTGAATATTTTTTTCAGCCCTTTTTCAAACGGATCCTTGTCAACCGCTATTTCAGTAAAAAACAGCAAAAATACTATGCCCAATATAAAAACACCCAGTAAAATCCCATAAAGTATTATATCAAATTTGTTAACCGGAAGCTCAACTTGAATTGTATCTTCAATCATTCCGGGCTTCTCTATATTTAAATCCCCCGTTATTTGAAATATGCTGGTACCTAATGGAATTATCAAATTCGGGGAGACATTACTTTCAAATTCTCCTTTGCCGGTAACCCCTTGCAAATTGACATCCATAAGCAATATCAATCTTGCCCGGCTGCTTTTAATCTTAGATGCCTCAATAATTTCAGCCGCAAATACATCATACTTGTCCAAATATATATTTAATGATTCGTTTATGGATAATTCGTTTTCATTCAACGAAAATTTCTTATCCTCTATCAATGGGAAATCCCTTTCCCAAATCTCAATTTCCTTATCCTTCTCCTCAATAAAACCTTGAACCTTTGCCACTATATTATAATTGCCTTTAATATCAACCGTATCGTCGCCGGTAAAATTATATCTGAAATTGGCATTTATGTAATCTACAAATTCTGTGATATATAATTTCCCTTCTTCCATAGTACCTTCCGTATACAGATTGTTAGGTTTCAGATGAACGTTATAATTTATATCGCCCGAACTCTTATAACTGAAGAGAGCCACTTTCTCATCTTCAATTTTCGGAATATATATACC
>DASRMN010000159.1:0-6056 GCA_035647935.1 Clostridia bacterium
GATACCATGTTAGAAAACATAAAGGAAATATTGTTTAAAATATGGATTATATTAAGCGGGGCAACAGTTCTTTTTTTGACCTTATTTATATTCGGATATATAACCAAACATGGTTTCAAATCTATAAACATTGAATTTATATTCGGCAATCCTAAAGGAATACCATTAGGTGCCGAGGGGGGAATTTTTCCCGCTATTGTAGGGAGTCTATTTTTAACGATCATTGCATGTATTTTTGCTTCTATACTGGCAATTTCAACATCAATATATATAGTATATTATTGTAAATCAAAAAGAATTGAAAATATAATTCATATTATAATTCAATGTATGGCCGGTATACCTTCAATAGTTTTAGGGCTTTTTGGATATACGTTTTTGATTGTTAATTTAAAATTAGAAAGGTCACTTTTAGCCGCCGGAATAACCTTAGGAGTTATGATTTTCCCATTTATACAGGTCAGAATTGAAAAAGCCTTCGGGGAGGCCAGCAGTACTATAATTCAATCATCCTACGCTTTAGGGGTGTCTAATTCCTATACATTTTTAAAATTGATACTTCATATATGTAAGTTCGAAATAGTTTCTGCAATAACTTTAGCAGGCGGATTCGCAATGGGAGCCGCGGCTCCCATAATACTTACGGGAGCAGTAATATTTGCACCGGTACCTAAATCCCTACTATCGCCGGTTATGGCCTTGCCTTTCCACTTATATATACTTATAGGAGAAGGTATTTCTCTTGAAAAAGCCTATGCAACAGCTTTAGTTCTTATATCGCTGCTTCTTATAATAAATATAGTTTCGATAACTCTAATTTTTAGAAAAAGGGGACCGATTGAATGAATATTATTGAATTGGCAAATTTAAATGCGTTTTACGGCGACAAAAAAGTATTAAATAATATCAATATGAAAATAAAAAAAAATAAGATAACAGCCATTATCGGGCCTTCGGGCTGTGGAAAATCTACTCTATTGGCTGTTTTAAACAGGATGATAGGAGAGAATGGCGGGAGCATTGAAGGTGAGGTTACCTTTAACGGAAAAGATATTTTAAATTACCCTAAAAATGAATTAAGAAGAAAAGTGGGGATCGTTTTTCAAAAACCGAGCCCATTTCCATTATCGATATATGGAAACCTTGCTTATGCCCCTTTATACTATGGAGTTAAAGATAAAAATTTGCTAGATAATATAGTTGAAAACAAATTAAAGATTTCGGGGCTTTATGAGGAGGTAAAAGATGATTTCAAAATGTCCGCACTGGAACTTTCGGGTGGCCAACAACAGAGACTGTGTATAGCAAGGGCCCTTACTGTTGAGCCTGATGTATTATTGCTGGATGAACCTTGTTCGGCATTAGATATAAAAAACACTGCCAACATAGAGGACATGCTGTTAAATTTATTAGATGATTATACTATTATAATTGTTACTCATAATCTTTTTCAGGCTAAAAGAATTTCAGACTATACCGTGTTTATACTGGATGGGGAAATTGTTGAGTTTGGTGAAACAGAGCAAATATTTAATAATCCAAAGGATAGAAGAACTAAAGAATATATAGAAGGAATGTATGGCTAAAACACACAGGATAATAACCGCTACCGCCATACTCATTTTATCACTCCCCATCAGTCCTGCCCGCAAAATAAATAAAACTCACATAACAACAAGAGTGAAGCGATGGGGACGGTTCTTTTTCTCATTTGAATTCCTCCAAAACTCGGTTATTATATTAAAATACCTCCAACAATTTAATCCCTTTGGAAAACCCACCCCGTTTTTCCTTTTTCTTAAGTCTTATGATTTCCAACTCTTCAACGGTTATGCCTCTATAGGGTAATGTCGCTTGCAGCCCCAAGCCATTCGGTTACATTTCCATTTTTATTTGTAATCGGAACTGCCCTCGGACGAATCCATCCTGTGCTCCCATCCTTCTTTAGAATGCGATGTTCTATATCAAAAATGCTTTTATTAAGGATTACTTTGTTAATTTCGCCGGCAACACGAGGTCGGTCATCCGGGTGAATGCGCTCTTCTATCCAGTTGGAATCTGAATATGACATATCGGCGAAAGTCCCTTTTTCCTTTAATATATCTATTTGAGTCCAATCCGGGCTTGCCTTGTAAATACTATCAAAATAAGCCATCATAAAGGCCTTGTACATTTCTTCACTTTTATATAAGGCTTCCTCTGCCTGTACTTTTTCCGTAACATCCTTAAAGAAAACCCCTATCTTATTATTATCATACGGAAAACAGAATACATCATGCCAACGTTTTGTAGCCCCATTAAAATTTATAAAATGTTTAGGTTTGCCCGTTTTATTAACCTTATCATAGTTCATCATCCATGAAGGTTCAATTTTTAGGAAAGTTTCCTTTACAGTTTTCCCAATCAAATCATCATTTTTAGGCCCGGTATATTTTTCAACCATATCATTAACCTTTATAAATCTGTAGTCGTCTATGTTGCCGGCTTTGTCGTACAAAAGTTCAATTATCATAAAAGCCTGATCAATTTTTTCGAATGATGTCCTAAATAAATATTCGTTTTCACTTAGCTCCAATTCTTCATACTTTTTATCCGTTATATCCCTTGCATTAACCAAAAGGCCCCTATTTTTTAACGGATAGATATTTACCTCCGCCCATTTATCTATAGACTTTATGAACTTCTCCCGGGACTGAGGTATTCCATCATACATAGCCCTGTGGTACTCCTCAGAGATTAAAAATTCCTTACTCGATGGGAACACCTTCCATAATATTTCCCCAATAATCCTCTCCCTTTTTGTTTTTAAAAAGTTTTCAATTTGGGGGTTGGCATATGTTATTCTGAGATTTTTATCAAAGGCGAGAAACGCATCCCTGCTTATCTCAAAAAATTCAACCAGTGATGATTCATCATCCCTACCGATATCCGAAATCCTGCTTAAATCCATATATATTTCCATCCCTTCTTTTCAAGGCTTTCCCATAATTTGAGACTAATAAGGCGCCTTTTTGTATATGTATTTAACCCAAATTTCGCTAAATTATTATTTTGCACTGCCAAAATTCCGGTTTATGATTTTATTATCCCTTTTGTTCCTTACCATAATAATTATATCATTAAAAATATGCACAATTTGTCATGTTCTGTCACCATTCAGTTATGGTATAAAAACAACGCACCTGTCTGATTTTTAAAACTGATGAGTCTTGACACTGTATTTTCCTACATCTGAGGTGCTTAAAACCAAGGAGACGGTTCTTGTGGTTTAAATTGCTCTAAACCACAAGAACCGTCCGAGACCGCTGAAAAAGTCCCGAATCGTGTCATTCTGAATGTAATGAGGTGGAATGAAGAATCCCTTATGTATTGAAAATGCAAGATTCTTCGCTTCGCTCAGAATGACACCTCCCGGTGGATTTTATAAAAATGGGACTTTTTTAGCAGTCTTGAACCGTCCCCCCGGTTTCCGGGCATATCCCCATTCGTCTTACGTGTGCCTGCCATCCCCGCGCTTTTTCCAATAGAATCGCATAGTCCAGTGTGCAAAATTTCAACTAATGCATGAAATCTGCGGAATTTGCCCTAATTTATACCACCATTACAACATACTGGTTTGTAATTCATGCAAAAACATTCGCTATGTTGTATAATTGCTACATATACAAAAATTACTTGAAATTTTGCACAATCAGTTCCTGCAAAATCAATTGCATCACTTTCCTAGTTTTTCTCCCTGGCACCAATATACATTAAACCTATTGATATTATATATTCCAGTATTGTAATCACCCAAACAAGGGGGTGTATACTACTGAGCATGGTTCCACCTATGCCACCGTGAGTTAACGCGTATCTGAAATAAAATTGGTATGTAATTATGACCGTTATTGACTGAATGTCCAAAATAAAGATACTAAACCCATTTTCAACATATTTATTCTCTCCTTCAATATAAATCAACACAGGGATCGCTCTATTGTTAATTAAAATTAACAACAGAACCGTCTTCATGTTAATTCTTCATAAACACAAATTGCCATACCAACCAATCCCATGACGGAAAACAATATAATGTGACATATCTCCTGTTCATAGTATATATTTATTTTGAGATAAATCAAACAAAATAAAGGGATGTTCAGCCCGTTTTGCCTAAAACATGACAAGCGAAACATCCCTTATACTGATAATCCCAATTTAAACTACTTATTTAAAAACACTGTGAACCCTTCCCCGACCTGTTTATACTCGCTATTCATTCTTCCGCTTTTCTTCGGATATTTTGCAGCATATGGTGCTAGGGTGATAGACTTTGTTTCGTCAGACAGGTCCCCGTCGATATTTGAATACTTGAATATTAAGTTTTCACCGGATAAAGTACCCAAATAAAATACAACTTCGTTTCCCAGATCATCATATCCCCTTAAATCAACCGCATAACTGTCCTTGGACTTATTTTTAACCTTCCCATATATTTTTTGATTTACAGGGTTGTATCTGAATTCTTCCAAAACATATTTTGCATCATCTATATTAAATGAATAATCCACGGGTAATGCACGGGTCTTTGCCATCAGCTCTTTGCCGTTTGCATTAAACTCAAATTCCCATTTGCCTTTTATTCTTTCCCTTTCTATTTTTCCCCCTTCTTTCAATTCCCCCGTTCTATCACCCACATAATAATAACTCATGTCTCTAAGCACAATTTTTATATCCACATTTTCATCCATATCGATTCCCTTTGTATCAACAGCGTATGTTTCGAAAAACAGGTTATCGGAACCATCGATTGCCCCGGCACTTCCGGTTGCACTGTAGTTTCTCAGCCTCTTTCCATTGATAAATATATGATAATTAAAATCAAATCCTTCCATTGGTCGATTGGTATTTACGATAGTAGAAAAAATCAACTCATCCTTGTCTACAATTACATCCGTTAATTTGACTTCCACCCCTTTGTCTTCCGCTATCTGATTAACTACGTTTGCATAAGGTTCGATATTTCTTTCAATGTTTAAAGCCCTGCCTATGGAATAGGATATTTCTGAAACTTTTGATTGAGCAATTGCATAAACATTTCTCCCAAAACTTGTCTGACTGAAAACACCTATGGCCAATAAGAGAGTGGCCGCAATAACAATTACCTTTTTGGGGTTAACTTTTTTCCTGTTTCTTCTTCCGAAATCAACCTTCAACTTTTTCTTTTCTATGTCACTCAAGTCTTCCTTTTCATAATCCTGAATATCAAAATCCACTTGATTTAACAATTCATAAACATTTTTAGAATCCTTCATTCTTACAATCCCCTCCCATCATAACCTTTTTACGAATTTTCCTTCTTCCCCTTGAAAGCCTATTATAGAGAACAGATTTGCTGAGTCCCGTATCCATGGATATTTCATCTATCCCCCTGTCCTTCAGATAATACTTCTCGAAAATCTTTCTGTCTTCTTCCGATAGATTTTGGAGCATTTTTTCAACTTCTTCATCTATTTCATTTTTTAGAATTTCTATTAGGGGATTGTCCCCCGCAATAACGTCGATATCTTCTGTATTCCCGGTTTCTAAATCCCTCAGGTATTTTCTTGTATAATCAATAGATTTATATTTTGCAATTCCTCCTGCCCAGTTCTTGAAATCAGATTTTTCAGGATTGTAACTATGGATATTCTCCCAAATTGCAAGCAAACAATCATTCATGCATTCTTCATAGTGATCCATAATATAAAATAGATGTTTTTTCAAAACTGTTTTGAGGACCCAGCCGTAATTATCTATAACATATTCAAGGGCTTTCTCGTTCCCCTTTTTCATTTGTTCAATGAAGTTTTCTTCTGCGATTTCCAGCGGTACCACCCCTTTCGCATTTCTCTACATGTAGATATTTATGCCTTCATCTAATAATTCGTAACAGTCAGATGAAATCTATCAATAATTTCGAATATTCCTAAAAATTAATTGAATATATCCCAATAAAAATTACGAAACTGTTAAATTAATTATCCCTTTATGAATTTCAATTACATTATACATTTTAACAGATGGTGCTTTTC
>DASRMN010000160.1:0-2712 GCA_035647935.1 Clostridia bacterium
TCTTTTCCATTTTTTTGATTTTAGCAATATGTTCAAGAAAACCGACATCTTCTAATATACAATTAATCCTTTTCATTCCAATCATCCCTCTTATAAACTTGTTCCCCTTCCAGCTCGTCAGCGATTTTTTTAATTTTTTCGCCTCTGATTGTTAAATGGGGGGCAATTTCATACAACGGTACTATAACAAAAGCCCTTTCACACATTCTGGGATGAGGTATTATAAGGTCATCTGTTTGAAGATTAACCTGTTCATATAACAATATATCAATGTCTATTATACGGGGCCCGAAGCGTATCGTTTTCTTTCTTTTCATTCTGCTTTCAATACTTTGTGTAAATTCTAAAAGTTCCTCCGGGCCTAAGCCTGTTTCCCCCTCCAATACAATATTTAAAAACCAATCCTGGTCCTTATATCCCACAGGTTCTGTTTCGTAATAAGATGATTGGTTTAATATATCAATTTTTTCCCTGAGTAACCCTGTAGCCCTGTCTAAATTAGATTTGGTGTCGCCTATGTTACTGCCTAAACTGAGATATATTTTATTCATCAGACCCTTTCCTTTCCCGTTCAATCTGCACAGCAAGGCAGTCGAAAATTCCTGCCACGGGCGCTTCAGGTTTTTTTATTTTTATATTTATTTTTTGTACTACATTAAAGGAATTCAGTACCTTTTCACATATTTTTTCTGCCAGGGCCTCCAGCAAATTATATTGTTCAGTTCTGATAATTTTTTCTATTATCCTGTATACTTCTTCATAATTAACAGTATAGTTAAGATCATCGGTAATCCCCGCTTTTTTTAAATCAACATATAATGCTACATCAATAAAAAACTTTTGACCCAGTCTTTTCTCTTCTTCCAGTACTCCATGATACCCGTAAAATGCCAAGCCCTCCATTAAAATTTTATCCATCTGAAATCCCCCTAAATATAGCATCGGCTACCTTAACTGCCTTCAGGTTTTCTTCTATGTCATGAACCCTGACAATATCCACACCCTGCATAATACCTATTGCGGTAGTAGCCAGAGTCCCCTCCAGCCTTTCCTTCGGAGGTACATTCAATATTTTGCCTAACATGGATTTTCTGGAAGTACCCAGCAGAATAGGGTATCCCAATTTTTTGAACTCGTTTAAACGTCTCATTACAACAACATTTTGTTCAAATACCTTTCCAAAACCGATACCCGGATCCAATACAATTTTGTCCTCGTTTATACCGGCATCCAGCGCGATTTCAATGGACTTTTTAAAAAACTCATTCATTTCTTCGATTATGTCTCTCTCATAATGTGTGTCTTTCTTATTATGCATTATTATTATAGGGACATCATATTTTGCTACAACCTCTGCCATTCTGCTGTCTTCTTGCAAACCCCATATATCGTTAATAATATGAACACCACAATCAAGACATGCTTCGGCTACCTCCGCTCTTATAGTATCCAAAGAAACAATAGCATCAGTTTCTCTAATGATTTTCTCTATAACAGGGATAACCCTTTTTAATTCCTCTCCCGTAGAAATTCTGGTATGACCCGGTCTTGATGATTCCCCCCCGATATCTATAATGTCGGCACCTTGTTCTATCATTTTTTTAGCATGATTAACCGCTTTTTCAACTGAAAAAAAATCCCCGCCGTCGGAAAAAGAATCCGGCGTAACATTTACAATTCCCATAACATATGTTCTTTGACCAAAATTAATATTATACCCGGGAAAACCGGAACCCCTATATATTTCAACTGGTTTATCATTTGTTCTGGTCATTATATACCCCCTAGTTTTCGCTGTTGTTTATAATAGACATAACCTCAGACCTTGATTTGGGGTCTGTGGCAAATACACCTCTAACCGCTGAAGTAACCGTCTTTGAACCCGGTTTTTTAATTCCCCTCATGGTCATACACATATGCTCCGCCTCCAGAACAACAATCACCCCATATGGTTCTAATTGTTTTTGAACGGTATCCGCCACAATAGTTGTAAGCCTTTCCTGCAGTTGCGGCCTTTTGGAGACAACGTCCACTACTCTGGCCAATTTACTTAAACCTGTCAACTTTCCGTTTCTTGGCAAATATCCAACATGTGCCTTGCCAAAAAAAGGTACCAAATGATGTTCACAGACAGAATAAAACGGAATGTCCTTTATCAAAACCAATTCCTCATATTTCTCTTGTTGAAAATGTATTTCTAAATAGCTCCCGGGATCCTCTTTAAGCCCGGAAAAAATTTCTTCATACATATTAGCGATTCTCCTGGGTGTGTCTATAAGCCCCTCTCTGTTAGGATCTTCACCTACAGCAAAAAGTATTTCTTTAACCGCTTTTTCAATTCTTTCCTTGTCCAAAGCCAGTCCCCCTTCTTTCTATGCCAAATAGGTTCAAACTGCAAATTGCATACTAAATAATAATATTATACCACACCAAAAGCATTTAGCAATTATAACGTCAACAATACCCCATAATACGACATTTTGTTTATAATCTTTATTTTACACAATGCAAAAAAGATTTTAACAATCAATTGCCCAACAGGGACAACAATACAGCTTTTTGGACATGTTTCCTATTTTCAGCCTGCTGTAAAATTACTTCGATGTTTTTTTCTACCATGTTCCTACTGATTTCGTATCCCGTATGAATTGGCATGTCATGCATTATCTTCGCTTTGCTATTTGATAATAGTTTACTATTTAATTGAAATGG
>DASRMN010000161.1:0-10863 GCA_035647935.1 Clostridia bacterium
ATATTAAAGTAAACATATATGTGGTAATTAAATACACTTTTTCGTATCTAATCGCAGAATAAGTTATAATAATATAAAACTAAAGACTAAATTGGAGGCAGGGTTATGGCGGTAAGAGTGAGATTTGCACCGAGTCCCACGGGATTTGTGCATATAGGAGGCTTGAGAACGGCATTATATAATTATTTATTTGCCGGAAAAAATGGGGGCAAATATATTTTAAGAATAGAAGATACAGACCGGGAGCGCTATGTTGAGGGTGCTATAGAAGAAATGCTTAGGTCTATGGCTTGGAGCGGTATCAACCATGATGAAGGCGTTGTTTTGGACGGGGAACGGCTAGTACAAAAAGGGGATTTCGGACCCTACATACAATCACAACGTTTGGATATCTATCAAAAACATATTAAAACTTTGTTGGAAAGCGGAGATGCGTATTACTGTTTTTGCTCCAAGGAGAGATTAGAAAACATAAGGGAGAAACAAAAAGCTGAAGGACTCACTGCTAGATATGACGGCCATTGTAGAAACCTCTCTAAAGAAGAAGTACAGGAAAAATTAGAGTCCGGTGAACAGTATGTTATCCGGCTGAAATTTCCTAAGAGCAAAGACATAGAATTCAACGATATAATCCGTGGTAGGGTAGTTATGAATACGGATGATTTGGATGACCAGGTTTTGATTAAATCCGACGGTTTTCCGACTTATCATTTTGCCGTGGTGGTGGATGATTATTTAATGAAAATCACCCACATAATCCGTGGTGAGGAATGGCTTTCATCCACGCCGAAACATGTCTATCTATATGAAGTATTCGGATGGGATACACCTGAATATGTACATTTGCCTAATATTTTAAATCGAGACCGCAAGAAGTTGAGCAAACGCCATGGGGACGTGGCGGTGGAGGATTTTCTGAACAAAGGTTATTTGCCTGAGGGGTTAGTAAATTATATTGCATTAGTAGGCTGGAGCCCCGAGGATGATCAGGAAATTTTCTCTATGGAAGAACTCGAAGAAAAATTTTCATTAGAAAGGGTTTCCAAAAGCGGCGGGGTATTCGATATAAATAAATTAAATTGGATAAACGGACACTATATAAGGGAAAGTTCCGTGGAGAGAATTACGGATCTTGCTATCCCATATTTGATAGAAGCCGGCTACATTACGGAAATTGATGCTAAAGAAAAATATGAATGGTTAAAGGATTTGGTAAGCGTACTCCAGGACAGAATATCCTATGTTGCCGAAATTAAAGAGAAAGCGGTTATTTTCTTTAAAACGGAAATTGAATTAAAGGATGATGAATCCAAGGAACTTATTAAATTAGACCATGTGCCCCAATTACTTGATGCATTTAAGACCAAGGTAGAGGGAGCGGAAACCGTAGACGAGGATTTCGGCAAAAAAGTATTTAAGGAAATCCAAAAAGAAACGGGAATTAAGGGACCGAACCTGTATAAGCCGATTCGTGTAGTTCTAACCGGTGAAACCCAAGGTCCGGATTTACCTTTGGTTATAAAAGTTTTAGGTAGACAAAATATACTCAATCGTATACAATATATTAAACAATCATTGAACAATAGTTAAACAATGGTTCAAACATGTCATTCTGAGACGGACAGCATTAACGGTACTTACGAAGAATCTCAAGTATCAAGGATTCTTCATTACACTTCATTACATTCATAATGACACTAACCGGGATTTTTTCAGTGGTTTCGAAATGTTCCCTTATCATATACATGTTACATAAAGGGTAGGGGTGGATGACCCTGTCTACCTGCAGGCAGTCGGAACGTCTATCTCTGCAAAAACATATTTTACTAAAGGCAATGAACAGAAGAAGTAGGTCTGTACTGCCCGCAAGAAATAAACTGTCATCGGCTGGAAGCAGTTTTCGGGAAAAGGTAGACTGAAATGCATCTGGGAGCTATAGCTTGAAATATCAGTAGAGCTAATCGGGTGGTTTCGTTAACAACCTAGAGTGGGATGCTGTTAAAGGTCCAACCAGAGTGGAACCGTGGAGTAATGCCGCCTCTGAAACTTTCAGGGGCGGTTTTTTGTTATACAGGTTTAAGTATACGTAGTGTTTATAGAGGGTGGACAGGGTCGTCCACCCCTACAAAAACATCTGCAGGGGCAGACCCGCGTGTCTACCCTTGGGATGGCAAGGGCGAACACATGGGTTCGCCCCACACATTATCAATATAGGATTATATACCTGGAAAGGAATGTCTATAAATGTTTAAATTTATTAAAACTATAAAAGAAGACATAAATGCGGTTTTTGAAAGAGATCCGGCAGCTAGGAGCCTTATGGAGGTACTGCTATGCTACCCCGGTCTCCATGCCGTTATTATTCATCGTATATCACACGGTTTATATAAAAGAGGTCTTATAGTTCTTCCTAGGGTTATTTCCAACATATCAAAATTCCTTACGGGAATAGAAATACATCCCGGGGCCAAAATCGGCAGAAGGCTGTTTATCGACCATGGAACAGGTGTTGTAATAGGTGAAACCACGGAAATAGGTGATGATGTAACAATTTACCAAGGTGCCACATTAGGGGGCACCGGGAAAGAAAAGGGGAAAAGACATCCCACCATACGTAACAATGTGGTTATTTCGTCGGGTGCAAAGATACTCGGCCCCTTCACGGTGGGGGACAACTCGAAAATCGGGGCGGGTTCCGTGGTATTGAAGGAGGTTCCGCCGAACTGCACCGTGGTAGGTGTACCCGGGCGAATAGTTGTTAAAGACAACAAAAAGGTGGGGGTAGCTGTGCAAGGCATAGACCTTGATCATACAAAGCTGCCTGACCCTATAATGGAACAATTAAATTATTTGACTGAAAAGGTATTGGAACTTGGAAACAAAATTGTAAAAATGGAGGAAGACAATGATAAAATTTCACAACACATTAACCGGAAAAAAGGAAGAATTTATACCGTTAGAACCGGGCAAGGTTAAAATGTACGCCTGCGGGCCTACTGTTTACGATTATTTTCATATAGGTAACGCACGGACATTTATAATTTTTGATGCCTTAAGAAAATACCTAGAGTACAGAGGGTATGATGTGACATTTGTTCAAAATTTTACGGATGTAGACGATAAAATAATAAACAGAGCAAAGGAGGAAGGCGTCCCGCCAAGGGAGATAAGTGAGAAATTTATACAGGTTTATTTTGAGGATAGCAAAACCCTGGGTATTGAAAAAGCGGATATATACCCAAAGGTAACCGAAAATATAGAATCGATAATAAAATTCATAGGGGAACTGATGGATAAGGGCTATGCTTATGAATCCGGAGGGGATGTCTATTTTGACGTATCGAAATATAGGGACTACGGAAAGCTCTCAAAACAAAACCTTGAAGAACTTCAACTCGGAGCAAGGGTAGAGGTAAGCGAACAAAAAAGAAATCCGCTGGATTTTGTGCTTTGGAAGGCAGCTAAGCCCGAGGAACTCAATTGGGAAAGCCCTTGGGGTGCAGGCAGACCCGGGTGGCATATAGAATGTTCCACCATGTCTAAAAAATATTTAGGGGAAACTATTGATATACATGGAGGCGGGATGGACCTGATATTCCCGCATCATGAAAACGAGATTGCACAAAGCGAAGCTTGTTCGGGCAAACCCTTTGCAAATTACTGGCTACACGTAGGTTATCTGAATATAGACGACAAAAAGATGTCCAAATCCCTAGGTAACTTTTTTACCCCAAGGGAGATTGCAAAAGAGTTTGATTTGGAAAACTTTAGGTTTTTGATATTATCCGCTCATTACAGGAACCCCGTTAACTTTAACAGGGAATTGTTGGAATCAGCTAAGAATGGGCTGGATAGGCTTTATACAGGTAAAAACAATCTGGAATATTTGATAGAAAATGCAGAAGACAGAATTCCCACGGAAAATGAAAAAGAATGGCTAGAAAATCTGAAACTATATAAAAATCGTTTCAACGAGGTAATGGACGATGATTTTAATACTGCCGACGGTATTGCCGTTATTTTCGATTTAGTAAGGGAGATAAACACAAACGTAGATGAGGAAACCTCCAAACAAATATTGCAAAGGACCTGTGATCTGTTTATGGAACTGACATCAGTGTTAGGCCTATTAGGTAAAAAAGAGGAAACCCTAGAAGAAGATATTGAAAGGCTTATTGAGGAAAGGCAAAAGGCGAGGAAGGAAAAGAATTTCGAGCTTTCCGATAAAATAAGGGATGATTTAAAAGAAAAAGGAATTATATTGGAAGATACACCTCAGGGTGTTAAATGGAGAAGAGCATAGGAGAGAAATGTATTGAATGAATTTTTAGAGAACATACAACAAACAGATAAAACAAAGACAAAGGCGGAAGCCAGAATGATGCAACCGTTAGTGTTGGCATATGTTGGGGATGCAGTATTTGAACTGTTTATTCGTAACTATTTAGTAAACAAAAAGACCGGGCACGTAAGTGAATATCATAGGGAATCTACGGGCTATGTAAAAGCCGGTGCCCAGTCTGAAATAATACACGCCTTAGAACCCGATCTGACAGATGAAGAATGGACAATTGTCAAAAGGGGAAGAAATCAAAAATCTGCAACCGTACCCAAAAATGCGGACCTGACCGATTATAGATATGCCACCGGTTTTGAGGCCCTGCTCGGATATTTATTTTATATAGGGGATTATAAAAGGTTAATGGAAATATGTGATATGGGGATTGAGGTATTATCACATAAATGAAGCAGTGGGGACGGCAGAATGTGTGAAAGTTGACATTGCTATGAAAACCGTAGGGGTGGACGACCCTGTCCACCTTGGGCAGACAGAGTCGTCTGTCCCTACCCGGAAATGTATCGAGGTGTGTCGGGGGACGTCAATGTGTGATAGCCTTCACGCAGTCTGACGTCTCCAATGTTTCATGGAATCCCCATGTTTTGTCATCCCGAGACGGACAGTATTAATGGTACCCTCTATTTTGTCATCCCGAGACAGACAGTATTAATGGTACCCTCGAGGGATCTCGGGCTGCTTGCGTTTTGTTTGCTTTATTTGGGGTGATGTTATAGGGTTTGCTATTTCTTTGCTATATTGAAAATACTTAAAAACAAATTGGAGGAACAAATTATGGACAAACGTTCTAAAACCATGCTCATAATTACAATGGCTTTACTTTTTATGCTTATAGTCAAGTCTAATTTAATTGACCCTGTGCATGAATTGGACGGCGATATGGAAAAATATAGATTATATTCCCTCCAGACCGCGCCCTTAAGTGCGGGGATCCTGAAAAATACAGGATTGTTAACTTACAAGGTCGTTAAGGTTAAACAGGACAGCACGGCAGATACCACAGCTATAATAATTAGGGATGAAGAAAGCGATGAATGGGTAGATCATATAATAAAGGGCCAATATAGCGGAAAAGTGAGGGCATATTTGTTCAATTTTCTACCGGCTAAGGATATTTATTTCGAAGGCGGCATTATTAAGGATGAAGATTGATTCATTCGGATATGGTAAGGAGATATCAGGCGATGTGAAAAACCATTTTATCCACCTTGTTGTCCCAATTTCAGATGACAAAATGCCTACAATAGGTTATAGTGAAGATGAAAACTAAATATCAGAAACAGGTGCCGAACATGTTTTTATGGATAAATACATGGATTGGTGAAAAGGGAAGTGGGTGAAAATCCCGCGCGGTCCCGCCACTGTGAAAAGGGGGTCCATACAAAATACCACTGGGAAACCGGGAAGGTTGTAAGGACGATAATACCTGAGCCAGGAAACCTGCCTGTTTCTTACACCGTTAAACTCTACGAGCGATAGGGGGTGCATAATGTATTACGTAAATTATACTTATACAAAACCTTTCGGTAGTTCTTATCGGAAGGTTTTATTTTTGGGAAATAACTGTAGCCAACCTTGAGTATGGGGTAAAATATACCCGAAGTGGTTAACCTATCCATGGAGTTGCCGGGTTTGGAGAGGTTTTATTGATTGCATGAACAACAAGATATTATTTAAAATTTTGGAGGGCTGAAAGATGTTCAGAAAAAAATTTTGTTCTACACTTCTGCTTATATGTTTATTACTGAACATGTTCACAGGTATGAGTGTTTTTGCTATGGATGACGGTAGGCAGGTAAGCATAAGGGTGGAAGGCATAAACAGCACTATCGCAAAAACAGATGAAGATTATAAAACTCAAGAAACCACAGTTTACGGAGCTGTGTATGAATTACTGGAAAGTGAGAATATACCGATAGTTGTTTCAGGCGACGAGGGTTGGAAGTATATATCTTCGATAAACGGTGAGGATGAGTCAACCTTTGGCGGTTATGATGGCTGGATGTTTACGGTAAACAATATAACTCCCAATGAATCCATGGATTCGTGCGAAATTAATGATGGTGACGATATTGTAGTCTATTATGGAGAATTTTCACCCGGCACATATATCCCTACTGTAGAATTATCAAAAGATACAGTAGAGGCGGGCGCCGAGTTTACGGTAACTGTAACATCAACATATTATGATTGGGATAAGGACCAAGAAGTTACTGTCAAATTAAAAGATGTGGAAGTAGGGTTTTGTGATAAAACATATTATACGGATGAACAGGGCGAAGTTATTGTCACCGCACCCGCGGTTTTAGGTAACCATTCTTTAAGTATCAGCCTGGACAGAGCCGATAGTTATCCTTTGATTGTAAGAACAACCGGAGATATTACTGTCGTCGAAACCGCCGATGAAACCGATGATACCAAAGCGCCTGTTATAGTTGTTGAAGGTCTGGTAAACGGCTTGGTGGTAGCAGAAAAAGAAGCAGACTTCAAAGTAACGGTTACGGGCAATGCAGATGAAAATATAATCCCGGTGGTTAAGCTGAACGGCAATGTCATTACGGGAACAAACGGAGATTATAAGGCTGAATTAATTGTTGGGCAGAATATAATCTCAATAGAGGCCACGGATGCGGCGGGAAACAAGTCAGATATAACATATAAACTAATATATAGAACAGTTGCTGATATTTCGGCAAAGGAGCACCTTGAAAAAAGCTTGGATTATATTTATGAAAATACCCCTAACCCTGTCTTTGGAATAGGCGGGGGAGAATGGTCCATTCTTTCTCTTGCCAGAGGGGAATATGAGGTATCCGAAGGGTATTATGAAACCTACTATAATAATGTAATCGGTGAAGTAAAGAGATTAATGGAAGACCCGAACCATCCGGGTAGATTGGACAAAAACAAAGGAACGGAACATTCCAGATTAATATTGGCCTTAACCTCCATAGGCAGGGATATAACCGATGTGGGTGGGTATGACATAAGGGCTGCTCTTGCCGACTATGATTATGTTATCAGGCAGGGTATCAACGGCCCCGCATTTGCGTTGATGGCTTTTGATTCCTGTAATTACGAAATACCCGCAATAGAAGGGGCAGGGACTCAATCTACCAGAGATATGTTTATCGATTATATTCTGAATAAAGAAATAGGGAAAGATACAGAAGATGCAGGGGGTTGGGCATTATCCGGAACCAATCCGGATCCAAATGTCACGTCTATGGTAATTCAGGGATTAGCACCATACTATGAAAACCGCGAAGATGTAAAGGACGCAATAGATAGGGCGGTTACGAGGTTATCAGATGCTCAAAAAGAAAATGGCGATTACCCGAGCCCAACAGGTGAGAATGGTGAAAATATTGCGCAGGTTGTCATGGCCTTAACCGAGTTAGGTATTGCTCCTCACAGGGATGCAAGGTTTATTAAGAATGGACGTTCGGCAATTGATGCCTTGTTGACCTATGCCGCACCGGAAGGCGGATTCATACATGTAGGGCTCGGCGGGGACACAGGTGGTGGCGCGGAAGCCGGAGTAGTGGACGGCATGGCCACGGATCAGGGTACTTGCGCACTTGTTGCTTATGACAGGCTTATAGAAGGTAAAAATCCTTTTTATGATATGGCAGACGCGGAACTGAAAACGACTGCCCCTGTTGAACCGGGGGAATCAGGTGAAAATAAAACATGTTCGAATTTCGGTTCGATTTTATTCCTGATTTTTAGGATTATGTTAGGTTTTGTCGCAAAATAGCTTCGAATTCATTCGAAGGTTACATTAAAAAAACCCAGAAAGGTGGATACTGAACCGGTGAAAAAGAGACAATTGTTGGCAATAATATCTATAATATGCTTATTGACGGCGGTATTCTTTTGGGGCGATATCAATAAAAAACTGACATCTCTAATGCCCAATAAGGCAGAACAAAACGCAGGACTTATTGATGATATGGCTTCTTCGAATGTGAATACACCGGATGATAATCAAGACAATAAACATAACGGGGAAATACAAAAAAGCCCGGAGGGAGGAAACCTATCTGGCGAGGATCCGGTAGGAGAACCTGAAAAAACTGCGGATTCAGAGATAGAATACACTAAAAAAGAGAATATTAATACGGTTATAACCGCGAATGGGGATAAAAAGCCAACAAACGAGGACAAAAAACCGATTTGTACATTATCGATTACATGTGAAACTGTTTTGGATAACATGCATTTGTTTGATATGGACAAATCAGAGGTGCTCCCCAAGAATGGCATTATATACAAGGTGCGGGAAGTAACCTTTTCCGAGGGGGATTCGGTATTCGATATACTCCTGAAGGAAACGAAGAAAAATAAAATCCATATGGATTTTACGGCAGACCCCATAAGTAAAAACAATTATGTTAAGGGCATAAACAATTTATATGAATTTGACTGTGGAGGGCTCAGCGGCTGGAGATATAGGGTGAACGGACAGTTTCCAAACTGCGGTTGCAATCAATATATGCCCGAAAATGGGGATGTTATTGAATGGATTTATTCCTGCGATTTGGGAGATGATTAGCCATACGTGGAGGTATTCTACAATCCGACCGCACTATTTACCCAAGGCAATCGTTCATAGGAGGGAAAAAACGATGACAGACAGTTTCTCCACCTTTCATCCTATTATAAATTTCACATACTTTGCAGCTGTATTATTATTCAGCATGTTTTTCATGCACCCTATATTTTTGGGAATAGCATTCACGAGTGCCTTTACATACTCAATTATGCTGAAGGGGAAAAGGGCTATAAGGTTCAACATACTTTATATGATGCCCATGTTGCTGTTTATGGCAATTCTAAATCCTTTATTTAACCATAAGGGAACCACTATATTGTTCTATTTAAAAAACGGCAATCCGATCACCCTGGAATCCGCACTTTATGGCGCAATGACTGCTTGCATGTTTATCACCATAATATTATGGTTTTCATGCTATAACAAGGTGATGACCTCGGACAAGTTTATATATTTGTTTGGGAAAACGACACCTGCCTTATCATTGATTTTTTCCATGGTGCTCAGATTCGTTCCAAGATATAAGGCAAAAATTAAAGAGATTTCGGACGCCCAAAAATGTATAGGAAAGGATGTTTCACAGGGTGATATAACTAGGAAAGCTCGAAATGGAATTGGAATATTATCGATTATGACTACCTGGGCATTGGAAAATGCTATCGAAACAGCAGATTCCATGGGTTCCAGAGGATATGGTTTGCCGGGACGCACCAATTTTTCATTGTTTCGATTTGATAGCCGCGATAAAATAGCACTTATTGTTATAATAGGATTAATTGTTGTTGTATTATTCGGTGCTGTTACGGGACAGAACACAGTACGTTTTTTTCCTTCAATAAAATTAACGGACATTACAGGTTTTAGTGTTATGGTTTATATTGCCTATTTTGTATTGTGTATGTTGCCTGTAATAATTGACATCCTGGAGGAATTCAAATGGAAATATATAGAATTGAAAATTTAAATTTCACATATCCCGGAGAAAGCAAAGCTGCACTTTCTAATATTAATCTCACCATAAACAGTGGGGAATTTATTACAATATGCGGGAAAACGGGCTGTGGAAAAACAACACTGTTGAGACATTTAAAAACCATACTTACCCCACATGGCAAATGCAGCGGGGAAATTTATTTTTATGGCCAACCTATAAAAGAGGTTGGCCAACGCACACAGGTTTCTCAAATAGGATATGTACTTCAAAGTCCCGATAACCAGATTGTAACGGACAAAGTTTGGCATGAACTTGCTTTTGGTCTCGAGAGTCTGGGTTATGACAGTGATACAATCCGCCTACGTGTAGCGGAAATGGCAAGTTTTTTCGGAATACAGGATTGGTTTTATAAAAACGTGACAGAACTTTCCGGAGGGCAGAAACAGCTTCTGAACCTGGCTTCAATTTTGGCTATGCAGCCTTCGGTGTTAATTTTTGATGAACCGACCTCCCAACTCGATCCCATTGCGGCCGAGGATTTTTTAGAAACGGTGAAAAAAATAAATAGGGACTTGGGAATAACTGTTACTATGACAGAGCATCGTTTGGAGGAAATAATACCTATCTCCGATCGTGTTATAGTCATGGATGAAGGTAAAATTATTGTGGATGATCTGCCACAAAAAGTGGGGGAGGTGTTAAACATAACTGAACATCCCATGTTTTTTGCAATGACTTCGGCCATGCAGATTTATGCGGGAGTAAAAAACGACTTATCCTGTCCCATTACGGTTAAGGATGGACGAAAATGGCTAAATACGTTTTTTGGAGATAAAAATCCCGGGGGAAATATGATTGTAAAAAGGGAAGGACATATCACGGAAAACATTGATATGGAAAGGGAAGAATGTGATACAGCAAATACCATTATAAAAAGAGAGCAATGTTTCACGGGGAACATCATTAAATCAAACAATGCGGCAGTAAGGCTAAAGGATATTTGGTTCAGATATG
>DASRMN010000162.1:0-11900 GCA_035647935.1 Clostridia bacterium
ATAAAATCCAAGGCAAAAGGGTGTTCTGAATGCGAGAGGTTTTAGATTTATTTATGGATATAAACATAAGAGATATTATTGATATGGTTATAGTTGCTTTTGTCTTTTATAAATTATATATGCTTATTCGGCAAACAAGGGCAGAACAACTTATTAAGGGAATACTGGTATTATTAATAGCTACCCAAGTAAGCGGTTGGTTACAGCTTCACGTAATTAATTGGATACTAAGAAATACAATGACTGTAGGGCTGATTGCCTTGCTTATCGTATTTCAGCCGGAGCTGCGAAGGGCACTTGAATATATAGGCAGAACCAGATTTTTAACAAAGTCTATAATGGACATAGAAGAAGAGGAAATTAAAGATACTGTGGACAAATTAGTAAAAGCTATAGATTTTCTGTCAAAGCACAAAATTGGAGCTCTTATTATAATTGAAAGAGAAACGGGATTAGGTGAAATCATTGAAACGGGAACGTGGATTGATGGCAATATTTCCAGTGAATTGCTCATAAATACCTTTGTCCCGAATACTCCCTTACACGATGGTGCTATTGTCATCAGAAAAAGTAAAATTTTGGCCGCAGGTTGTTTATTGCCATTAACAGATAACCCTAATATTAGCAGGACGTTAGGCACAAGGCATAGGGCGGGAATAGGTATTACCGAAAAATCAGATTCCATGGCGATTATTGTTTCTGAGGAAACCGGGGATATTTCAGTCGCAGAAGATGGAAAAATAAAGAGATTTTTGAACGCTGAAAGTCTTTCACAAATATTGTTTCAAAGCTATAGAGCGGAAGAAAATCGCAAATGGCAGTTTTTAAGAATGAAACGGAGGGCTAAGGATGAATAGAAATATAGCACCCAAGATTGTTTCAATTCTTTCCGCCCTCGTTTTATGGATATATGTTATGGGTACACTTAACCCAACCGAATATCGGAATTTTCCCAATATACCTGTAAGATTAATAAACGTAGAAGAACTCAGAGAGCAAAACTTAGCGATTAAAGGAGACACTGATTTTAAAGTAAGGGTTAAATTAACAGGGAGAAGGAATGAAGTAAGCGAAGCTGCCGAACAATTCCAGGTTAGTGCGGACTTGAGGGGATATGGAGCGGGGATAAATAATATACCCATAGAAATTACTGTGCCTAACAATGTGGAAACAGATATAACCCCAAGATTTGTTCGCATAGAACTTGAAAGAATTATAAATGAACAAAAAGAGGTGAAGGTTCTGACATCAGGTACCCCCAAGAATAATTTTATTGTCGGGGAGCTCACATACAAACCGACAACAGTATGGGTTGAGGGAGCGGAAAGCTATGTCAATTTAGTAAAAAACGTTATTGCGCAACTGGATATTACCGAGAAATCCAGAAACATCGCACTGCGTTTACCGTTAAAACCGGTTAATGATAAAAATGAAGAAATAACAAATGTAAATATGGAAGTTTCCCATGTGGATATATCACTGTCAGTCGATTTGTTAAAATCTGTTTCCGTCAAACCTGATCTTCAGATAACTACGGAGGCCGGCTATATTATTACTAATGTAGAGGTTAGCCCGGCAAATGTTGTGTTGAGGGGGCAAAAGGAATTAATTGACGGGGTTACCGAAATTATTACAGAACCGATTAAATTTGAAGACCTGAACCAAAACAAAACACTCAATGTAAAATTGGGCCTGCCGGAAGGGATAACTTTGCATAATGATACACCTATTGTTGTTAGCTTGTATTTAGCAAAATTAGAAGAGGCGACATATAAGGTTGGCAAGGACAAAATAATATTTAGCAATATAAATGAAGAGCTTGAGGTCGACATAGGCGATGTTCCCGAGGATATAAATGTGAGGATAGTTGCACCGAGAAATGTATTGGATTCTATTAAAGAGGACGATATCAAAATATTGGTAGATTTGAACGGGTTAGGTGCAGATAAATATACTATCGAACCGGCGGCTCAGTTACCTTTTACCCTTGAACAGGATGTCAGGGAACTGCATTTGGCTCCTAAAACCATCGACATTAAACTGGTAGAAAAATAACGAATAAGCAATCGACAGTCACCGATAATCAATAACATTATGCCAAATAATCAAATTAATTTACGTTGTGGAACTTTAAAACAGACCTAAAACCTATAATGGGGCTTTAAAATAGCCACAGTTTAGTGTATTATATAGAAGGTGTTCAATGAAATGTCGGTGTATTCTGTTGGAAAATCATATAGTATAAAACCGTATTTGATCAGGGAAAGGGGACGGAACAGTATCGGTAAGGGTGATGCAATGCTTAATGATAAAAGAATCCGTGTTGTTATAGGACATTACGGTAGCGGTAAAACCGAATTTTCAATAAATTACGCTATTAATTTAGCGGGACTGGGTAAAAAGATAGCATTAGCCGATCTGGATATTGCGAATCCGTATTTCAGAAGTAGGGAGAAATCTGAATTTTTGGAGGAACACGGAATTTTAGTTGTATCCAGCTATATAAAAGACTCAAGCATAGATTTGCCTTCTGTATCTGCTGATATTTTAGGGCCGTTACAGAATAAGGATTATAATTTAATAATGGATGTTGGCGGTGATTCTACGGGAGCAAGAGTGTTGGGCAGATACCATGAATACCTAGTGCCTGATGAATATGATATGTTTTGTGTGGTTAATGCAAACAGGCCGGAAACACAGACAGAAGAGGGGGTCTTATATCATATAAAATCTATTGAAAAGGCTTCGGGAGCAAAAGTGACCGGACTCGTTAACAATACCCACTTGCTAAGACATACTACAGTGGAAGATGTTCTAAAAGGTTTGTGTCTTTGCAAAAAAGTTTCAGATGCTTTAGGTATACCTATTAAATATACAGGTGCTATTGAAAATGTTGCAAGGGAATTACCAAATGACTTGGAAGGTCAAATTATGCCTATCAGAATGATTATGCGTGAAAATTGGATGTAAAGGGGGAGATTCCAAATGGCAAAAATCAAGGGCAAGGTTACATTCAACGAGGATCGTTGCAAGGGCTGCGGGTTATGTGTAACCGTTTGTCCGGTAAATATAATTAAAATGGATGAAAATAGAATAAATACTAAGGGCTATCACCCGGCTACCATATATGAGATGGATAAATGCATCGCTTGTGCAAATTGTGCAACTATTTGTCCGGATTTAGTAATTATTGTGGAAAGGGAAGATTAATGAAAAATGTGGGGAGGGAAACTTATGACTAAGGTACTGATGAAGGGAAACGAAGCACTTGCTGCCGCCGCTATTAAGGCAGGATGCAAATACTTTTTTGGATATCCGATTACGCCGCAAAGTGAATTGCCGGAATTTATGGCCCGGGAATTACCTAAAATAGGTGGAGTGTTTCTCCAGGCCGAATCTGAAATAGCTGCTATTAATATGATATATGGGGCTGCCGGTGCGGGTGAAAGAGTATTGACATCGTCTTCCTCGTTGGGGGTGGCCTTAAAACAAGAGGGAATCAGCTATATAGCTTCGGCTGAACTTCCATGTGTCATTATAAACATATCTAGGGGCGGCCCGGGATTGGGAAATATTCAACCTTCACAATCGGATTATTTTATGGTTACACGGGGTGGAGGAAACGGGGACTACAGGCATCCGGCGTATGCCCCGGCTACGGTACAGGAAGCTGTTGATCTGACAATGGAGGCTTTTAATGTAGCCGACTATTATAGGACCCCGGTAATTGTACAGGGGGACGGTATGCTCGGTCAAATGATGGAACCTGTTGAATTCAGTGAGCCTAAAAAGAGAGAACTACCACCAAAAGATTGGGCAACAATCGGAACAGGAAACAAAAGAAAACCAAACATTGTGTCTTCCATGTTTTTGGGCACACAAGCACTTGAAGAACATAATTGGAAATTGGATAAAAAATATAAAGAAATAGAAAAAAATGAAGCCATGTACGAAATGTACAGAATGAAGGATGCGGAAATTGTACTTGTGGCCTACGGCACAACTTCAAGGGTTGTTAAAAACGCTATTGAAACATTGAGACAAGAAGGAATCAAAGCAGGGCTTATAAGGCCCATAACAATATGGCCGTACCCAAATAGGGCATTTGACGAAATCCCTGAAAGCGCAAAGGCTATACTGACTGTGGAAATGAGCACGGGCCAAATGATTGATGATGTAAAGATTGCAAATGAGGGAAGGCTCCCGGTATATTTTTATGGTAGGACAGGCGGGATGGTTCCGACACCGGATGCTGTTATTGCAAAAACCAAGGAAATTTTAGGGGGTGTGAAGTAGTGGCTGTGGTATTTAGAAGAACTAAAGGTTTAACGGAAAAAGAGACCCATTATTGTCCCGGATGTACTCATGGTATTATTCATAGATTGGTAGGGGAAGTGTTGGAGGAGCTGGATATACTCGGAGAAACCATAGGTGTAGCTCCTGTAGGTTGTTCGGTGCTTGCTTGCGAATATTTTAATTGTGATATGCATGTGGCGGCCCATGGTAGGGCACCGGCAGTAGCTACAGGCATCAAAAGGGTTCTTCCGGAAAATGTGGTGTTCACGTACCAGGGGGATGGGGATTTAGCTGCTATCGGTACCGCAGAGATTGTTCATGCCGCACATAGGGGCGAAAAAATTACCACCATTTTTATTAACAATACTATTTATGGAATGACAGGCGGGCAAATGGCTCCAACAACCCTAATTGGGCAAAAAGCCACAACGGCCCCCGAAGGCAGAAAAGAAGAACTGGCAGGAAAACCTATAAGAATGTCTGAATTGCTAGCTACAATCGATGGGGCGGCCTTTGTAGAGAGGGTGTCTGTTCATAACGTTGCAAACATCAGAAAAGCTAAAAAGGCCATTAAAAAAGCATTTGAAACACAACTGGCGGGGACAGGTTTTAGTATTGTAGAAGTCTTGTCCACATGTCCGACAAACTGGGGACTGGCACCTCCCAAAGCAATGGAATGGTTGGAAGAAAATATGATTCCTTACTACCCGTTAGGGAATTTACGTAGACCGGAGGGGGGAAAATAATATGGCAACGGAAAAGGTAATAATGTCAGGTTTTGGCGGTCAGGGTATTATGTCTGCGGGGCAATTATTAGCTTATGCGGGAATGTTAAAAGGTAAAGAAGTTTCTTGGTTGCCTTCTTATGGACCGGAAATGCGCGGCGGTGCTGCAAATTGTGCTGTTATGATATCTGATTCTCCCATAGGTTCTCCTATTATTATAGATGACGCAACATCCGCTATTATAATGAATCTGCCTTCCCTCGACAAATTTGAAAACAGTGTTGTTGAAGACGGTATATTAATAATAAACAGCTCATTGGTAAAAAAGAAGGCATCGAGAGACGATATTAGGGTTTATTATATAGATGCTACCGATATTGCTTATGAACTTGGAAATCCAAGGGTAGCCAATATGGTGCTTCTAGGGGCTTATTTAGAGATTACAAAGATTGTGGGGATTGATACGGCACTTGAGGCCTTTAAAAAGGTATATGGGCCGAGCAAGGAACACCTGCTTCCATTAAACAGAAAGGCTCTTGAAATAGGAGCGGAAGAAGTCAAACAAATAGACTCTAAATAACAGGAAAAACTCTCATTATTTTATCGGTGAGGGTTTTTTTATTTACAAAAAGGGATTTGTTCGTTTTTTAAAATAATTGTGGTACAAGGTGATTTTTCCCGCCGTGACAGCTATGATATAATATCATGGAAAAGTCGGATTGCAATAATAGAAATTCTACTAATTATAAATATAAGATACCGGTTGAATTTAATACAATAAGACATATAATAAATATTAATATAATAAATGGGGGTACGGAGATGGGCAACTTATTTGGCACAGATGGTGTGAGGGGAATCGCAAACAGGGATTTAACCCCGGAGCTGGCATATAAACTTGGACGAATAGGGGCATATGTATTGACGAATAAAAACAGCAACAAAAAGCCGAAAGCAGTTATCGGAAAAGATACACGTATATCAGGAGATTTATTGGAATCTTCAATCACAGCCGGATTTTTGTCAATGGGGGTGGATGTGGTGTCCTTAGGTGTTATTCCTACCCCCGCTGTAGCATACCTGACCAGATACCTAAAAGCGGATGTTGGAATTATAATATCGGCGTCTCATAATCCTGCAGAATATAATGGTATAAAATTTTTCAACAGTGAAGGATACAAATTGTCGGATGGGGCCGAAAACAAAATAGAGGAATATATTACGAACCATGATGATATAAACAGCAGAGCAGAGGGCGGAAATATCGGTTCGATTGTTTACAACGAGAACAGCATAGACGAATATATTGACTTTTTAAAAACAACAATAGATTGTGATTTTAAAGGGTTTAGAATTGCTGTAGATACCGGAAATGGTGCAGCCTACAAGGTGGCACCCAAATTACTTCGCGACCTCGGTGCCGATGTTTTTGTTATTAACGATCAACCGAACGGAATTAATATAAACGATAATTGCGGGTCTACAAATCCCCAAAAGGTAGCCGAACTGGTGAAAGAAACCGAGGCGGACATAGGACTTTCTTTTGACGGGGACGCGGATCGTTTAATCACAGTAGACGAAAAAGGGAACATCGTAGACGGTGATTACATAATGGCAATATGCGCCGTAAATTTTAAGGAACGTGCCAAACTCGAAAACAACACCGTTGTAGCAACGGTTATGAGCAATATGGGATTTGAAATAGCCATGAGAGAACATGGATGCAATGTTATAAGAACAAAGGTTGGAGATAGATATGTGCTGGAGGAAATGATTAAGGGAGAATACTGTTTAGGTGGGGAACAATCCGGTCATGTTATTTTTTCAGATTATAATACTACAGGTGACGGGCTTTTGACAGCCATACAATTAATCGCCGTGATGAAAGAAGAAGGGAAAAAATTATCTCAATTATCCGATATTATGACTTCCTATCCTCAAATATTGGTTAATGCCAGAGTTAAAAAGGAAAACAGGGAGAGGTATAGGGACGATTTTGTAATAATGGAGGAAATCAAGGCTATTGAAGAAAAAATGACGGGACAAGGAAGGGTCCTAATTAGACCTTCGGGCACAGAGGCACTTATCAGAGTAATGCTGGAAGGGAAAAATCAAGATGAATTAAATACAATGGCAACCAATCTTGCCAGACTGATCGAGGAAAGACTGGGATAGTGTGGCAAGGGGACGTTTTGTTTGCCACCAATGTGGCAAGGGGACGTTTTGTTTGCCACCAACAGCATCGTCTTGTATCCCGTCCCCTTGTCATATAACGGACAAAGGAGGAAGATTATGGGATGGAAATTTTGGAGAAACGGGAAGCGAACTGAAACAGAGGGAACATTGGAATTATTGAAAGAAGAAATTTCTCAAATAAGCAGAAAATTCGCTGTAATTGAAGAGCATTTACAGGAATTTAAACATAAAATAGAGGTAATTGACCGAAATTCGGAGAATAATGAAAATGCAATTCAAAAAATTTTGAGATTGGAGTATAAATCTTCCCGGGAGATATTGAACAAATTAAACCAAATCAACGAAAATATGGATTATGGCGAAAGATATATAAAGATAGAAAAAGAAAAGGATTGTTTGGTTAGGGAAAGAAACTTTATTATAGAAAAAACTATCCAATGGTTAGATGACATTGATTCGGTTTACAGCAGACTTAACAAACAAAGCCAGGAACACTGGATTCAATTACTACGCAATTGGCAAAAACAAATAATAAAAACATTAGAAATGTTGAAGATATATGAAATTGATATCACAGGAAAAACTTTTAACCACGAACTTGCAGAAGCCGTAAATACAAAAGAAAAAGAAGCTGATAGGGATTATTTGCCCTATGAGGTTATAGATGTAATACAAAGAGGCTTTATGCTCGCAAATGGGACATTACTAAGAAAAGCAAAGGTTATTACTATAGAAGAAAAGGAGCGGGAGAAGGATTATGAGCAGTAATCACAAGAAAAATGAATTTCGCCCGGTTGTAGGCATAGATTTCGGTACAACGAATTCTGCCATAGCCTATATGCACAATAAAAAACCCCAAATATTGGAGTCTGCTAATGGGGAAAGGGTCATTCCCTCTGTATTATTAATTGATTTAGGGGACAATGTGGTGGTGGGTAAAAATGCTCTGGATTCACTTGTTGCTATGCCCGACCGCACCATTGCAGCAGTAAAAAGGAAAATGGGTTCAAATAATCCGATATATGTATCGGGAAGGGATCTTTTGCCCCAAGAGGTTTCCGCATTGATATTGAAGGAATTGAAAAAGAGTGTGGACGATTTGTTTGGAGAGGGAGAAAAGGAGGCGGTAATCACGGTTCCGGCTTATTTTACGGATGCTCAGCGTCGGGCGACAAAACAAGCTGGGGAACTGGCGGGGTTTGTGGTAGAACGCATTATTAATGAACCGACGGCAGCCGCCTTGGCCTATGGCCTGAATAATTTAAAAAAAGACGGACATATTCTCGTATATGATTTAGGTGGGGGAACATTCGATGTATCTATAGTAGAATTAATGAGCGGGATATTGGAGGTAAAAGCTTCCACAGGAAATAATTTTCTGGGTGGGGAAGATTTTGATTGGAAATTGGTGGACTGGCTTGCAAGTAAATTAGTAAACAAACACAATATAGACCCTAGGGGTGACATCCGCGCAAAGGCCCTATTAAAAAAGGAAGCGGAAAACATTAAAATCAAGCTTTCCTCGGAAGAATCCGTGAAAATTATTATACCGGTAGTAACAGTAAAGGACAATCAGCCTATAGGATTAAGTACCAAGATTAATCGTAAACAATTTATTGATTTAATTGAAGACTTGCTTCAGGAGACCGTAGAACTGACGAAAAGTGTTTTAAAAGATGCAGGACTTTCAGCCGGAGATATTGACGAAGTGTTGCTTGTCGGGGGTTCAACAAAAATACCTAGGGTGTATGAATTGATGTCTGATTTGTTTAACAAAAATCCAAAAGATGATATTAATCCGGACGAAGCAGTTGTTCTGGGTGCCGCCGTTCAGGCAGGATTAAAATCAGGAGCACTGCCCACGAGTGAGCTTATAGTTACAGATGTAGCCCCTTTTTCTATGGGGATTGCCGTACTGAAAGAATGGAAATTATCAAAACTGAGACCCGGTGGTTTTGCCGTGATTATACCTAAGAATACAACCATACCGATTACCGGAAGTGAGGAATTCGCTACCGCACATGATGGACAGACGAAAGTATCTATAGAAATATATCAGGGAGAGCATGAATGGGTCGAAAACAATTATAAATTGGGCGAATTTTTGTTAGAGGGTATTCCGCCCAACCATGCCGGAGAAGAAATCATAGAAGTCAAATTCAGATATAACCTCAATGGAATACTGGAGGTTCAGGCTGAGTGTGTTTCAACAGGAAAAGATATGACGATAACGGTCCAGGACGCATTAGATCGTGATTCACAGAAAGGTTTCGAAGAGAGTATGAAGAAAATAGAATCCATTTATGATGGGAAGGAAGAAATTGATGATTGGGAGGATATTATTTATTCGGATGAAGATATTGACGACGGGGATATTGACATTGAACAGTCATGGGAATCTTTGATTGAGGAAGCGGATATCTATATAAAACAATTGGACGAGCTAAAGGGAACTGTGGATGAAGTGCGACAAAAGCGGGCCGACAAACTAATTCGGTGCCTCCGGGAGGCGATAGAAAATGAAGGTGACGTACAATCTAAAATTGAGGATATAATTGACTTTATAATAGATCTTACATTATAGGAGTTGAGAAAATGGAAAGAAGGCCTTTTTCCAGAAGGAAAAGCAGGAAGAAAGAAAAAACCGAAAATCTCTATAAAATATTGGGGACTCGATCCAACATTGGGCAGGGAAGAATCAAAGAAAAATATATTGAAAAAGTGAAAGAGTTTCCCCCCGAGACCCATCCTGAAGAGTTTCAGGATATCAGGCGAGCATATGAGGTACTGAGGGACGTCAATAAACGCAAACAATATGATTTGCAGCGCAAATATGGTGGAAAGCTCGAAAAAATTATGGAAGATGCTGCATCTTCAATGTCAGAGGGGAAATTTGAGAAAGCTGCAGAATTAATGGATTATGCGTTGGAAATGGATCCTGATAATACATCTGTCAGGTTGACGCAAGCAGAATTGTTTTTGGATATGGAAGATATTGAAAAATTCTATGACATCGTGGATAGGATCATGGAGGAATGTGATATTGAGGATAAACAATATGTTTTGTTCATTGGATCCAACATGCTTTATACAAATGAATATTATGATGAAGCGCTTGCTATTCTTGAAAAGAATAAAAAACATATAACAGATATGAAGGAATATCACAAACTTCGAATAAGGGCATTCTTGGGTTCTGATGATTTTCAACAAGCATGGGGAGAATTCAAATATGCCTTGCCTTCTATTAATAATTTAACGATTGAAAACCTGAATATGTTAACGTGTTGGTTGAACATCGCAATGAACCTCGGGAAGTGGGGAGAAATTTCAAAAATTCAAAATTATATCCGAAAATTATCTAAAATGGTAACAGATGAGGAAGAACTTTTTATACTCAGGATGGATCTGTTGAAAGAAGCAGAATCTTATGTAGATGTATCACGTTATAGGGAAGCGGATATTTTTATGCAATTAGCAAGTCAAATATTTCGAAAGGATACGGACATTCAAGAACGCAGGAAAGAAATACAGCCTATTGCTAAATTGGAAAAGGAATTGGATCGTTTGTTTAAGGACCGTGAAATGATACCATATGTTTCCATAAAGATTGAAGAAATGTTTGCTGAGGAATACTTTGATAACGAATATTATGATGAATTTTTGAACAATTATCCCCATGAAATGATGGAAGAGCAAAAAGAAATGAAGGAAGATATAGCTTACGGCATATTGCGGGTTAAGAAAAAATATCCTTCCCTGTATAAAAAATTTAACAAAGAACTGACAGAGATATTTAATGAATCAACAAAGGATTTAAATCGTGAACAAAGAAGAAGATTGAAATAAGGATGTGGCAGGGGGACGGTAGACTGTGTGAAAAGGCATTTTCCCCGCTTTTTGTCATTCTGAGTGTAGCGAAGAATCTCGTTTTTAGACCATTTGAGATCCTTCGCTTCGCTCGGGATGACATTTTTCACACAGTCTGACGTGTTGTTTGCTATTAATAGCATCGCCTTATAAACATGTGAGAGAGACCCGTGGTCTTCTTATACTTGTAGGGGCGATTTGTGTCGCTTTATAATGCGTAGACCCGCATTTTTGTCATCCTGAAACGGACAGTATAAGTTTGGCCCGTGAAGGATCTATATTTAGAACAATGCTTTCGTTTGCTGTGGCGTAGGTAACACGCGTAAATTCCGAGCGCTTTACAATGCTTCAAGATGTAGTGGAAAAAACAGCGAGTGGAGAGAAAGTTAATGAACATTAAAAAAATTTCACTTATCATTATTTCAGTTTTGTTGATAATAGGTTGTGCGGTTAAACACAATAATCCTCCCAGAGCCAACAACAGTGAAGATGGAAAGACTATAGAGGAAAATAACAGCGGAAACGGAAAAACCGCAGAAAAAAATAATCAGGGAAAAGAAGACCCTGAAGAATCATTGGACCGACTAAAAATACAGATAGAAAACATGACGTTAGAAGAAAAGGTTGGGCAAATGCTTTTAGTGGGGATGGATGGTTATGATACGGATGATAACATAACCGAACTCATACAGCCCCATAATGTAGGCGGTATAATACTATACGGGAAAAATGTAAAAGATAGCAAACAATTGTTATCCCTAATAAATTCTTTGAAAAATGTTAATTCCTCTAGCAATATACCACTATTTATTT